>CAYQFD010000001.1:0-12834 GCA_964416795.1 uncultured Ruminococcus sp.
TTGGCACGCTGAAAGGGATTCGAACCCCCGACCCTCTGCTTAGAAGGCAGATGCTCTATCCAACTGAGCTATCAGCGCTTATGTGAAGTATTCACAACGAAAAAGATTATAACACATAATTTAAAAATAATCAAGTGCCAATTTATTATTTTATGATAATTTTTCTAAAATTTTACGCACTTTTTCAGCGCCCTCAGAATTTTGAACAGAAAAAGGTATAATTTCAGCGTTTTCGGCAAACTCGCCTAATTCATCATAAATTAATTTTATACGTTTTGCAGTTTCGGTCTTATTGAGTTTATCAGCTTTTGTGAGAATTACAGTAAACGGAATTTCATTAGCCGACAGAAACTCTAGCATAGAAATGTCAAACTCGGTTGCGGGATGTCGCATATCAATTAGCTGAAAAACCATCTTGATATTACGGTTTGTGCTAAAATACCCCTCCATAAGCTCTGCCCAACGTTCCTTTTCCGAAAAGGAAACCTTAGCGTAACCATAACCAGGCAGGTCTACAAGGCGGATATTCTCCACCTTGTAGAAATTGATGGTAATGGTTTTACCAGGCTTTGAGCTTACTCTGGCAATGGATTTTCTACCCAAAACCTTATTAATAAGCGAGGATTTGCCCACATTAGAACGTCCACTAAAGCAAAACTCAGGTAAATCTGAGGCTTCTAACTGTGAAAGCGTTGCATAAGCCTTTTCAAACTGTGCATTATTATAATTCATATTGTCACCTTACTGTCGCAAAGTAGGAACAGGTTTATTTGAAAGTAGATTGGTTTCTACCTGCCAATTCTCATTTTTAACTGAATCGCTCTGTTTTAATGCTTTATCAATAATTTCATCAACAAACGAAACAGGAATAAACCTCACGTTTTGCTTAACAACCTCGTCAACCTCATCTAAATCAGGCAGATTAGCTTTTGGGATAAATACTGTTTTTACGCCACCTCTGTAAGCGGCCATTGACTTTTCTTTTAAACCGCCAATAGCGAGCACTCTTCCCCTTATCGTAACCTCACCTGTCATAGCAACATCTCTAAGCACGGGAGTTCCTGTAAGCGCAGAAATTAAACCTGTTGTAATTGTAACACCCGCTGAAGGACCGTCCTTTGGAACTGCGGCTTCTGTAGCGTGAATATGAATATCCGTATTTTTATAGAAATCAGGATCAATACCGTATTTATGGGCATTTGCTCTGACATAGCTTACTGCCGCCCTTGCAGATTCTTTCATAACATCACCCAAAGAGCCTGTAAGCTCGATTTTTCCCGTACCGCTCATAGAAGCGATTTCAAGCTGCATAATCTCGCCGCCGACAGATGTCCACGCAAGACCGTTGATAATTCCTACCTCGTCATTATCAAGAATCACTTCAGGTTTATAGCGGTGTTTACCAAGCATTTTTATAACATCAGTGTCCTTGATAGTAACTTTTGAGGACTCACCCGATGCAATTATTTTTGCAGACTTGCGGCAAAGCGAAGCGATAGAGCGTTCAAGCTTTCTGACACCCGCCTCACGTGTATAGAAATCAATCAAAGAGTAAATAGCGCTGTCATTGATTTTTAACTGATTTTTCTTTAAACCGTGTCGCTCGATTTGTTTTGCGATAAGATGTCGCTTTGCAATATTATACTTTTCTTCCCTTGTATAGCTAGAAAGCTCTATAATTTCCATTCTGTCACGCAAAGGTGCAGGGATAGTGTCAAGCGTATTTGCGGTTGCAATGAACACTGCTTTACTTAAATCAAAGGGAATTTCAACAAAATGGTCAACAAATGTAGAATTTTGTTCGGGATCTAAAACCTCAAGCAATGCAGCCGAGGGGTCGCCCTTGTAGTCACTGCCTAATTTATCGATTTCGTCAAGCAAAATCAGCGGATTAGCACTTCCTGATTGCTTTATAGCATTAATAATTTTGCCCGGCATTGCACCGATGTATGTTTTTCTGTGACCGCGAATTTCAGCCTCATCGTGAATACCTCCCAAGGAAATGCGCGCAAAACGTCTTCCCATACATTCAGCGATAGTTTTACCGATTGATGTCTTACCCACACCAGGAGGGCCTACAAGGCATATAATCTGCCCTTTGATATCAGGCGACAAGGTATAAACCGACAATAGCTCCAAAATGCGTTCTTTAACCTTTTTCATACCGTAAATATCGCGTTCAAGCACCTTTTGCGCACGCTTGATATCGGTAGAAATTTTAGTGAAAGCTCCCCAAGGAAGCTCTAAGCAGATATCAAGATATCCGCGCTCAACAGTGCCCTCGTGAGAGCCCTGTGGCATTTTAGAGAGCTTTACAACGTGTGAGCAAAGCTTTTCCTTAACCGAATCGTCAGCACTGAGCGAATTTATTTTAGCATAATAATTATCAATTTCATCAGCACTGTCATCCCCGTAAAGCTCATTGCTGATAATCTTCATTTGCTCTCTTAAATAATATTCACGCTGATTATCATCAATCGCCGCTTTAGTTTTCTCACTGATTTTACGATCAATCTCACCTATTTCACATTCTTTTATAAGCAAGTCGATAAGTATTTTTGCTTTTTTCTGAATAGATAATTGTTCTAAAATATACTGCTTATCATCAAAAGGTGCAGGTATATTAAATGCAATAAAATCGGAAATAAAGCCTAAATCTGTTGAATTATCAACCGCCATTATAACATCGGGGGCAATATTAGGAATTATTGATGCATATTTGTGGAACTGTATTTTAATTTTTCTAAGCAAGGTTTCCTTGTAAACCTCGCGGTTAGTGAAAGGTTTTTCGGTACATTCAGTAACCTCAGCAATATAAAATTCTCTGCCCGTTCTGAAATTAGTATGTGTAGCACGGCAAACACCCTCAACCAATACTTTAACCAAAGAATCTGAAACCTTTAAAACCTGCTTAACCTTTACAATGCAGCCTACTGTGTAAAGATCCTTTTCTGTGGGCTCTTCGGCATAAAAATCCTTTTGTGTAACAACATAAAGCAATCGGTTGGAATCCATAGCAGCTTTAAGTGCTTTTATGGATTTTTTTCGTGCAACATCAAACGAGGATATAGTTTTAGGAAAAACAACTAATCCTCTTAGCGCTAAAAGCGGCATTGTAACCGCTGTTTCAAAGTTTAAAGACATATTCTACTTCCAATCGTTAGTTAAATAAATAGTTGTGGCGCATAAAGCGTTATCAAGAAAGACAAAAGATACGGTGTAATCGGAAATTTCGGTTTTAAGAACCGTACCCTCGGTTGCACCTAAAAGAAAGAATGAATTTTTTTCATTAAGCTCTTCTTCTGTAAAGGTAATACTCTCAAAAGCATTGCGCACCTCGACAATAACAGTGCCGATTTCAAAGCCATAGGCTGTGTCGTAGCTCACAAGATAAGTAATCCCCTTATCCTCTTTTGCCTTTTTATAATAGTAATTATAAAGTCCGCCGTCGATAAGAACGTTTTCCTCGCCCTCAATCACATCGTAAACTGCGTGACCGTGTTCTTCTGCTTCGGCTTCCTTTTTAAGCTTTTCCTTAATTTCTGTAGGATTTGCGCCGATAGCATACTCTGCTTCGGGAATCTTGCCTAATTTAGCATAGTATTCTAAATCCACCTTACTGCCGCCGTTATCCTGCTTTTTGCCGCAGGAAGTAAAACAGCCGAGCATCAAAACGGATAATAAAACACAAATAATTTTTTTCATAATTTTACTCCCTGTTTGTTAGCTTGCTTAAAAGATTATGTCTTAAATCCCATAAATCTTCTGACAAATCAACATAATAAGTATGCGGATTTTCAAAACGGGTTACTTCATCCCAAAGAGAATCAACCTGCTCTGCTCTGTGCTTTGAAATTTCATTAACAGTAGGACAGTCATAAACCTGCTTGCCGTTTTCAAAAATCTTAACCTGTAGCTTACGTGCCACAAAATTTGTAACAACCTTGCGTTTCCACGTGTGAACAGGGTCAAAAATTTCATAAGGCTCGCTACTGTCAATTTTTTCGTTACCAAGTGTGATAACATCGGCAATAGCTTTACCGGTATCCTTGTCATAAAGACGCCACGGAATTTTTACGCCCGGCAAGGTAACCTTAGCAGTGTTTTCACTAATTTTAATTTTAGGAATAATAACACCGTTTTTCTCAACAGCAGAAAGCTTATAAACACCGCCAAAAACAGCCTCACTTGAGGCGGTAATAAGTCTTTCACCTACACCAAAGCTATCAACCTTAGCACCTTGGAAAATCATATCACGTATTAGATATTCGTCAAGCGAATTTGAAACACAGATTTTACAGTCGGGATAACCTGCATCGTCAAGCATTTTACGCGCTTTTTTCGAAATATAGGTAATATCACCGCTATCAATTCTTATGCCCTTAGGACGTTTACCAAGAGGCTTTAATACCTCATCAAAAACCTTAATAGCATTTGGAATACCTGATTTTAAAACGTTGTATGTATCAACTAATAAAAGACAGCTATCAGGATATTTTTCAGCATATGTCTTAAATGCGGTATATTCATCCTTAAAGAGCTGTACCCAGCTGTGCGCCATTGTACCTGAAGCGGGAACGTTAAAATCTTTAGCGGTAAGCAAGCAGGAAGTACCTGTGCAACCGCCTATAATAGCAGCTCTTGCACCATAGTAAGCCGCACCGTAGCCATGAGCACGGCGCGCACCGAATTCCATTACCACACGATTTTCTGCCGCACGTACAATACGGTTAGCCTTTGTTGCTATAAGCGACTGATGATTGATAGTAAGCAATAGCATTGTTTCAAGCATCAATGCCTGCATAGCGGGGCCTTTTACAGTAACAATAGGCTCTTGTGGGAATATAACAGTACCTTCAGGAACTGCCCAGACATCACAGCAAAACTTAAAGTTACACAAATATTCCAAAAAGTCCTCTCTGAAAAGCTTGAGACCCCTCAAATATTCAATGTCCTCATCAGTAAAAACCAGGTTGTTCATATAATCGATTAGCTGTTCGAGACCTGCCATAATAGCATATCCGCCCTTATCGGGAACACGACGGAAGAACATATCGAAATAAGTCACTGTATCGCGCATATCACTGTCGAAAATACCGTTCGACATAGTAAGCTCGTACATATCCATTATCATTGTAAGATTAAGCTTTTTGCTTTCCATGGTAACACTCCTTACATCTTTTCAGGCGCTTCAATCTTCATAAGGGTTAAAACGTTTTTAATAACAATGCCTGTAGCAGAGCAAAGCGACAAACGTGCTTGCATTAAAGACTCATCCTCACCCTTTACTCTGCAAGCAGAGTAAAATTTATGGAATTTTGTTGCCAATTCCTCCACATAATGAGTAATTTTTGCAGGATCGTAAGCTTTAGCAGAAGAGATAATTTCATCAGTCAAAGCAGAGATATGAAGAATAAGCTCTTTTTCCTCAGGTGATTTCAAAAGCTTTAATTCTTCTCTGTTACAAACGCGTTTAGCAATGCCCTCACTCTCAAGATTTCTTAAAATACTGCAAATTCGAGCATAAGCATATTGAACATAGTAAACAGGGTTAGAGTTTGACTCATTAACTGCAAGGTCTAGGTCAAAGTCGAAATGACTGTTAGGCTCTCTTAAATTAAAGAAAAATCTTGCCGCATCAATCGGCACTTCATCAAGCAGAGTAACAAGCGTAATAGCTTTGCCAGAGCGCTTTGAAGCCTTTATAACCTCACCGTCACGCACCAGACGTACCATTTGCATAAGTACAACATCAAGTCTTTTAGCATCAACACCGAGTGCTGTTAAAGCGGCTTTAAGACGCGGCACATAACCGTGGTGGTCTGCACCTAAGATATCGATTGCCTTGTCAAACTTTCGTGTAACAAGCTTGTTGTAATGGTAAGCAATATCGGGCACAACATAAGTGGGAACACCGTTTGCGCGAACTAAAACAAAGTCCTTATCACAACCAAAGTCTGTAGCCCTAAACCAAAGCGCATCCTCTTCTGTGTAGGTGTGTCCGCTTTCCTTCAAAAGCTCGATTATACGGCTTGTTTCGCCGTTGTTATGAAGTGTGCTTTCCTTAAACCATGTATCATAGGTTATGCGGTATTTTCCTAAATCCTTTTCAAGACCTTCAATGTTTTTTGGTAAAGCAAACTCAACCAAAGCCTTTCTTCTCTCCACCTCAGACTTGTCCACAAAGCTGTCACCATGAAGCTCAGCAAATGCTTTTGCGTGTGCAATAATATCCTCACCATGATAAGAGTCTTCGGGCATTTCTATACCATCTTTATAAAGTTGTAGATATCTTAAATCAAGTGATAAACCAAATTTATTAATCTGGTTTCCTGCATCGTTAATATAGAATTCGCGCTCGGTGTAGTAACCCGCCGCAGATAAAACTGCCGCCAAGCAGTCACCCAAAGCACCGCCTCTTGCATTACCTATATGCATAGGTCCTGTGGGGTTTGCAGATACAAATTCTACAAGTACCCTCTCACCTTTTCCAAAATCGCTTTTACCGTAATCTTCGCCTTTTTCTGTAACATCGGCAACGATATCTGCATAATAGCTGTCATCAAGGAAAAAATTTATAAAGCCAGGTCCTGCAATTTCCATAGATTTTACATAAGTGCCGTTGGTTTCAAAGTTAGAAACAATAATCTCAGCAATTTGACGGGGTGCTTTGCGAAAAGCCCTCGCCCAAACAAGTGCGGCATTTACGGCATAGTCACCGTGCCCGCGGTTAGCGGGGACCTCAACCGAAAATTCTGGAAGCTCTGCGCTTTCTAAAACATTTTCACTAATTGCTTTATTAACTGCGGCAATAATAGTATTTTTAATTTGTTCCTTTGCTTTTGCAACTAATAATGACATTTAATTTACCTCTCTGACAGAAATATTAACTTGATTTCGGCTAATCATTTTCATATCCGAATCTATTGTATATTTAAGGCTAATTTTACCGCCCTTTTCGGTTAAATCGTGTTCAATTTTTTCACCGAAAATGCTTATAACCAAATCGCCTATCGGCGTATTGTAAAAACAGGTGTTGCGCTTACCCTCTTCAATCAGCATTTTGCTGTTGATAGAGCCTTTGCGCTCCAAGGTTACCGAATTATCCTGCTTTATGAAAATACGGGTTTTCACATCAACCTTTTCCTCAAACATCTGACCTTCATCATAAGTTATAAAGTACTCGCCTTCTTTATAACCAAAACGTCCCTCAGAAGTAAATTCAATAGTATCTGTGCTATCATCAACACTCTGAACACCCGTAATATTAATTAAAACATCCTTTATCATAATTTACTTAAATCCACCTGACTGACCTTTGTTTCATCAATTTCATGCCCTAAAAGAATCGAAGCCTGATTTCTGAAGGAATCCGCCTTATCAGTCACAAAAAAGCTATGCTTGCCCAGCGTTTTTTTATCATTTAACATATCGCTTTCGCAAAGATATTCTTTGACGTATTGTGAAGTGGGAGTTCCGGCATTTACAAGTGTCACCTTATTTTCAAGCACCTCATTTATTGCCTGCTCTAAAACAGGATAATGTGTGCAGCCAAGAATAAGTGTATCGCACCCTGCAGTAATTATTGGCTTTAAATACCTTTTAACAGTTTCGAAAACGATTACATCGTCTTTATTGTACCAACCCTCTTCAACGAGGGGTACAAAAAGCGAACAGCTCTGTGCAGTAACTATAGCATCAGGCATTAATTTTTTTATCATTTTTTCGTGCTGACCGCTTTTAACAGTAGCCGCTGTACCGATAACACCTATTTTTCCGTTTTTTGTAGCCTTTACAGAAGCTTTTGCCGCGTGAGATACAACCTCAAAAAAAGGCACAGGGATAAGCTCTGCTGTATCGGATGCAACAGAAGAAACTGTTCCGCAAGCCGCGATAACCAATTTAACGTTTTTGCTTATAAGAAAGTTTTCATCCTGTAATGCATATTTTCTAATGGTTTCTCTACTGCGCGTTCCGTAAGGAACACGTCCGGTATCACCAAAATAAATAATGTCCTCATTAGGTAAAACTCGGCAGAGCTCTTTAACAACTGTAAGCCCGCCAAGACCGGAGTCGAAGACACCAATTGCACGACTGTCGCTCACTAGCAACACCTCACTTAATAATCCATTTTATAATACCATATTTATTATAATTTAGCAATAGATAAAACAAAAAACTGCCGTTTTCACAGCAGTTTTTTTGAATTTATGAAAGCTTTCTTGAAATAAACTTTAAAATTTCAGAAACAGGTAATATCACAAAAGCTAAAAGAAATGCAATAATGAACTGTTTGAAATTAAGAACTGTCAGACCAAAAATGTGACCTGCAGGAGTAAATATTAAGAAAATCACAACAAACAGTGTTATCACAATCGCATAATTCATAAGTCGGTTAGAAAAGAGCGACTTTCCGAAAATACTTCCCTCAAACTTGTTGTTAACACAGTGGAAAATCTGCGAAATACCAAGCGTTGCAAACGCCATTGTAACAGCAGTAGTGCTGTCGCCAAAATCAAATCCGCAGGAATAAGAAATTAGTGTCGCAGCCGCTATCGCGATACTTTGCACTGCAATATTTATAATTGAACTGACATCAAAGATTCTGCCAAAGGAAGAAAGCGGATTTTTGCACATACACTGGTCCTCAGCACTCTCCATACTAAGCGATATGGCAGGTGCACAGTCTGTAAGCAGATTAATCCATAAAAGGCATACCGCTGTAATAGGCATTGAGCGGAAAATCAGAAGACCTAAAAGAACTATTAAAATCTCCGCAAGATTGCAGCTAAAAAGATAATAAACCGATTTTCTGATATTACTGAAAAGCCCGCGGCTTTCCTTAATGGCACTAACAATGCTTTCAAAACGGTTATTCGAAATGATTATATCTGCATTTCCCTTAGCAACATCTGTACCAAACTTTCCTATAGCGCAGCCCACATCGGCAAGAGCTAATGCATCGGCATCTTCTACGCTGTCGCCCGTTATTGTAACTGTTTTTTTATTCTGCTTCCAAGCCTTTACAAGTCTTAGCTTATCACTTGGAGTAACACGTGCAAATACGGTGTATTTATCAATAACATCTGCTAACTCCTCGTCAGATATTTCATTTAGCTCGTTCCCTGTAATTGCGAGAGAATCATCCTTTAAAATACCTATTCTGCGTGCTATGGCCTTTGCGGTATTAAGGTTATCACCTGTAACCATAACAGTCTTAATTCCCGCCTTATCGCACGCTTCTATCTGCTCAACAACCCTATCACGCGGTGGGTCATTCAGTGACAATAAGCCTACAAAGGTAAGCTCTTTTTCGATATCCTCTGCATTTGGATTAGCGGGGATATTATCAAGCTGACGCAAAGCAATGCAAACATTTCTGTAAGCCTCATCTGCAAGAGCTTCGTTAAGCTTTAACAGTTCCTCAACATCACAGTTAACACACTTAGGTATAACTGTTTCAGGCGCACCTTTAACAATAGCAACAGGACGCTCATTTATCATAGTGATAACCGTCATAGTTTTTCTGTCACTGTCAAACGGAATCTCGGCAAGCTTTGGAAAAAGTGCGTTTATATCAACAATTGACATTGAATTATAAGCTAGACAGGCATTTTCAATAGCAGCCTCAGTAGAATCGTTCTCAAGCGTTGAACAGGCAGTTGCAAGCTTTAAAATTAATGAAGAACTATCATTAATACCCTCATTTTCAAGGTCGCAAATATTCTTACCGTCAAAAACTTTAGCTAAAACCATTTTGTTTCTTGTAAATACACCCGTCTTATCGCAGCAAAGAATGTCCGTTTTACCAAGTAATTCTGCCGCAGAAGCGTCCTTTACAATTATATTATCTTTAAGAATACGGTTCATTCCGATGGCAATAACGATAGTAGTAATTGCGGGCAGTCCTTCAGGAATTGCCGCAACCGCTAAAGCAACTGAATTCACAAGAGTTTTAAGTGTCATACTTGCAAAATTACTAGCTGTGAAGTTTTGAATTAAACCTATAAAAAATGTTAAAATACAAACAATAAGAATTGCAATGTTTGCAAGCTTTCCTATATTTTCAAGTGAGTCTTCAAGAGGTAACTTGTCCTCACTTGTCTGCTGTAAAATCGCAGAGGTTCTGCCAATTTCTGTATTAAGACCTGTAGCAACTACAACCGCCTTAGCTGTACCGTGAACTACACTTGAGCCCGAAAAAACCATATTATTTCGGCTTTCAATAACGGTAATTTCCTCTAAAATAGTATCCGCATCCTTATCAACAGGAACTTCGACACCTGTCAGCGTTACTTCATTACAGCGAAGCTCGTTGCATTCAATAATTCGCGCATCAGCAGGGATATAGTCCCCCTCCGACAGCATAAGGATATCGCCTGGAACTAAATCGGTTGAGCTTACAGATTTCAAAATACCGTCACGCAAAACCGAAACCGACGGATTGGTTATTTTCTTAAAGTCATCCAAAGTATTATCGCAAGAAAAAATGTAATAAGCACTGATAAGAGCATTAATCACAACAATTGCAATTATGAGTAAAGGTGAATAAGAATTAACCTCGTCATAAACAGAGGAAACCAAGAAAGAAATAACCGAAATAACCATTAAAAGAATTACGGTTTTATTCTTTAACTGTGAGAAAAAGCGGGTTAAAAAAGAGGGTTTTTCAATTTTTGAAATAACGTTTTGTCCATAACTTTCAAGACGCATATCAGCCTCGCCGTTAGCAAGACCTTTTGTATCGTCAACAAGAAGCTCGCCTAAAACCTCTTTTGCTGATGAACTGTGCCAAATCATTTATACTTCCCCTCACTTACTTTAGTATAATAATCCTTCATTTGCTTTGCATCCTCAGCCTGCGTACCTGCTGATTCACAAATGAACGTAGGAGAAAGACCGTATTTATAGGTCAACTCCATAACAGGCTCAAAATCAGGACCGTAAACCGTATCCTCAAAGGTTAAGTGACGCTTTTCTCCACCTGTTGTATACTCAATTTTAGAAAAATGCGAATGAAATACCTTTAATCTGTCACTACCCAAAGCATCTCTCACAGAAATAAAGATTTTTTCAAAATCTTCCTTGGTTTTTAGAACACCTAACTCACGTGCGTTAAGGTGTCCAAAATCAATACACGGAATAAGTCTCTCATCAAGCCTGCAAAGCGTTAAAACCTCTTCTAAAGTGCCAAGCTGATTAACCTTTCCCATTGTTTCAGGACAGATATGAATATCGCCTAGTCCCTCATCATCAAGAGCTCTGAGTGCTAATTTCATAGTATCACAGGCTAATTCCAATGCATTCTCGCGCGATATTTTACCGCAAGAGCCTGTGTGAACAATTATTCTGTTTCCACCCATCCATTTAACAGCTTTAGCAGAAGCTAAAATATAGTTCACAGAATTAAGACGCTTTTCCTCTTCAACAGAGGACATAGAAATATAATACGGAGCGTGTAATGAAAGCCTGATGTTTTTATCGTTTGCGAGTCTACCTAATTGTTTGGCTTTTTCCTCGCCTATATTTACACCTCTGCCGCATTGATATTCAAAGCAGTCAAGTCCAATTTTTTCAATATATTCAGGCACATCAAGGCTTGATTTATACCCCATAACCGAAAAGCTTTCAGAAGTACCTGCAGGTCCGAATAAAGCAGTCATCCCTATTCCTCCGTATTTTTAATTCTGTAAAGTTTAATAACAAAACGCTCAATCATTCTTTTGAACCTGAAACCATATGTAGCTTCAAGCTTTATAGGCGTCAAAAGAACAGTTCTTAGTCCAACTAAATTTCCGCCTAAGATATCGGTAAAAATCTGGTCGCCGACAATAGCGGTGTTTTTGCGTTTAAGACTGAATTTTTTCATTGCACGTAAAAATCCAAAAGGTAACGGCTTTAACCCTAAGCTAATATACTCGAGTTCGATTTTTTCTGCAAAGGGTTTAACTCGTGCTTCTTTAGAATTTGAAAGCACGGTCAGAAAAATCCCGTTCTCTTTCATCATTTTAAGCCATTCGGGCAGACCGTCTGTCAAAATTTGACCGTGATGTGTTGACAAGGTATTATCCACATCAAGTATAAGCGAATTTATATTGTATTTATTCAAAATTTCGGGTGTAATATCTGTTACACGCTCCATTTTAATTTCAGGTTTAAGTAGCATTATTTTCTCTCCAAAAATAAAAAAGCGGTTAATAATAACCGCTTTAATATCATATTAGCGGAACTTTCTTTTACGAGCAGCTTCCGACTTCTTTTTACGCTTTACAGAGGGCTTTTCATAGTGCTCTCTCTTGCGAACTTCCTGAATAACACCGTCTTTAGCAGTCTGTCTTTTAAAACGACGTAATGCATTATCAAGTGATTCATTTTCTTTAATTCTAACCTGACTCATTATAATTCCCTCCCTTGTGCAAAATAGCAGGGGTCTTAATGTGGGGAAATTCCCCGAAAAAGATAATTAAAATAAATTATCCTCTTAAAGCGATAACATTTGCTACAATAGCAAGGATAAAGAAAAGTATTGCAACATACTTTGTCCAACGGCTTAAGAAAGCGTCGAAGGTTCTTGCCTTGTTCTTTGAAAGAAAAGTATCTGCTCCGCCGGAGATGGCGCCATTAATACCTGCGCGACGACCTGGTTGTAAAAGAATAGCAACAATAATTATAAGCGAAACGATTATAACTAAAATACCAAGTATAATTTCAATTGCGTTCACCAGTTACACCTCCATAAAATACATTCATAACAAATAACTTAGATTATAATAACATATAACTTTTCAAATTGCAACAATTTTTTGCAAATTATAAATTATTTTATTACTATAT
>CAYQFD010000001.1:12844-38581 GCA_964416795.1 uncultured Ruminococcus sp.
AATTTTTTGGGAACATAAAGCTCTTTTATAATATTTTTACCTGAAATTTCATTTGCTACCGCCGCTTCCTGCTTTGCAAGTGCAATAGCATCGGGTGCAGAAATATCAGCAGGCACATTAAGACGCGCTCTGATTTTGCCGTTAATCTGAACTACGATTTCAACAGTAGCATCAATGCATTTTGCCTCATCAAAAGCAGGCCATTCAGCACCGTTAAGCATACCCTCAAAGCCTGCTAATTCCCACAATTCCTCAGTGATATGGGGTGCAAAAGGGTTAAGAAGAATAATAAAAGTTCTAAACTCGTCCCTCGTAATTTTACCAGTGCTTTGAATAGAATTATAAAGTGACATAAGTGCCGCAATAGCGGTATTCATTTTAAGTCCTTCAATATCCTCGGTTACCTTCTTAATTGTTCTGTGGAATTCGGCTTCCAATTCCTTACGGTATCCGTCACCCTCGCCTAAAATATCAAGAAGTCCCCATACTTTATCAAGGAAACGTTTACTTCCCTTAATCGAAGACTGACTCCAAGGAGCTGCTTTTTCAAAGTCACCGATAAACATTTCATAAACACGCATTGTATCTGCGCCGTAGTTCTCGATAATCTCATCAGGGTTAACAACGTTACCGCGAGATTTCGACATCTTTTCGCCGTTTTCACCCAGAATCATACCGTGGCTTGTTCTCTTTGCATAGGGCTCTGAGGTAGGCACCACACCGATATCATAAAGGAATTTATGCCAGAAACGGCTGTATAAGAGGTGAAGGGTTGTATGCTCCATACCACCGTTGTACCAATCAATCGGGCTCCAGTACTCAAGCGCTTCCTTAGATGCTAATTCCTTGTCGTTATGTGGGTCACAATATCTTAGGAAATACCAAGAAGAGCCTGCCCACTGTGGCATAGTATCTGTTTCACGCTTTGCAGGTCCGTGACAGCAAGGACAGGTGGTATTAACCCAATCCTCAATCTTAGCAAGCGGTGATTCGCCGTTATCTGTAGGCTCATAAGAATCTACATTCGGAAGCATTAAGGGTAATTCGCTTTCAGGAATCGGCACATAACCGCACTTCTCGCAATAAACCATTGGAATAGGCTCGCCCCAGTATCTTTGACGTGAGAATACCCAATCGCGAAGCTTATAGTTAGTCTTAACCGAGCCTAATTTCTTCTCAGTTAGCCATTCCTGAATTTTTTTCTTTGCGTCCTCAACAGACAGACCGTTAAGGAAATCAGAATTTACAAGCACACCGTCATTACAATCGGTATAGGCGGCTTTCTGAACATCCTCCCCGCCCCTTACAACCTCGATAATAGGCAGACCGAACTTTTTAGCAAAATCCCAGTCACGTGTATCATGAGCAGGAACTGCCATAATAGCGCCTGTGCCGTAGGAAATAAGTACATAGTCCGAAATAAAAATCGGGATTTCGGTATTATTTACAGGATTAATTGCAGTAACTCCCGCAAGCCTTACACCTGTTTTATCCTTAGCGAGCTCTGTTCTTTCAAAGTCTGATTTCTTAGCGGCTTCTGCCTTATATGCCAAAACCTCATCATAGTTTTTAATTTTGTCAGCCCATTTCTCGAGTAACGGATGCTCGGGTGACATAACCATATAAGTAGCACCGAAAAGTGTATCAGCGCGGGTAGTGAAAATATCAAAGGTATCGCCGAGATTAGTTGAGAATGTGACCTGTGTACCGTATGACCTACCAATCCAGTTTCTCTGTTGGGTTTTTACTCTGTCAATAAAGTCAACCTCATTAAGTCCCTCGAGAAGCTTTTCTGCATACTCTGTAATTTTGAGCATCCACTGGCTCTTTTCTTTCTGTACAACCTCGCTGCCGCAACGCTCACAAACGCCGTTTACAACCTCTTCGTTAGCAAGAACGCATTTACAAGAGGTACACCAGTTAACAGCCATCTTACTTTTGTAAGCAAGACCTTTTTTGTAAAGCTGTAAGAAAATCCACTGAGTCCATTTATAGTAAGAGGGGTCTGTGGTATTTACCTCCCTGTTCCAGTCAAATGAAAAGCCTAAGGACTTTAACTGTCTTTTAAAGTTAGCAATATTATTTTCAGTAACAACAGCAGGATGAATATGGTTCTTTATAGCAAAGTTTTCTGTAGGAAGACCGAAAGCATCCCATCCCATCGGATAAAGAACATTATAGCCCTGCAAACGCTTTTTACGGCAAACGATATCAATAGCAGTATAGCTTCTGGGATGGCCTACGTGAAGTCCCTGTCCTGATGGGTACGGAAATTCAACAAGACCGTAAAACTTTGGAAGTGAATAATCGTTTTTAGCCGCAAAGGTATCATTATCATCCCAAATTTTCTGCCACTTTTTTTCAATTGCACTGTAATCGTAATTTATCATTTTTAGTCCTCCTGAACATTGGTAAGAATTTCTTCCATATTTAAGGGCTCGCCATCGCTCCACATTTTATCAAGACCGTAGAACTCGCGTTGGTCGCGCATAAAGATGTGGATAATCACAGAGCCGTAGTCAAGCGCTATCCAACCTGTTGTTTTGCCTTCGATATGATGGGGGCGGACTCCCGCTTCTTCTAACTTTTCTTCAACCTCATCACATAGTGCTCTTACTTGTGTTGAAGAAGTTGCAGTACAAATTAAAAAATACTCACAAAGAACGGTTAAATCAGCAATTTTAATAGCCGTTATTTCCTTTGCTTTCTTCTCATTTAGTGCGTTTGCCGCAATTTTTATTATTTCTAAACCTTCCAACTGTTTACCCTCCCAAAACTGCCTCATTATAGGCATTTATAGTATCAATATGCACCGCTTTTTCGCGGTCAACCAAATCATTAATTGAAAACTGCAAAGCGTAAATAAAAGCGCTTTTGAGTGAAATATCAACCTTTTGTCTTATTACGTCAACATCCTCGTAATCGCGGTCAGCAGAAGTAAAATCAGCAAGATATAAAATCTTTGCCGTAAGTGACATATCTGCCTTTGCTGTTGTATGATAGCGTACCGCATCAATTATTTCTTCATCATCAATTTGCAAAACGTATCTAATATATGCCGCACCTGACATAGCGTGCCATAATTTTTTGGCATTCTTTTCAGTACAACTTAGAATTATACCAAAGGTTTCAAAGATTTGCAAGTGTTCTTCATCGTTTGCATTTTTTGTTATATCGTGAATAAGTCCAGCAAGATAGCATTTTTCACTGTCGCCACCATATTTTTCGGCTAATCTTTTAGCTTCGTCAGCAACACAAAGTGAGTGATAGTATCGCTTATCATTAAGCTTCTCTTTTAAAAGCTTTTTAATAGCTTCGTAATCAGTTGTTATCAATATAAATTCTCTTTTCTTTTAAAAATTCAAAAATATTTCTCGGTAAAAGTTCTTTGGCACTACTGTAATCACTTCTTATTTCACTTGAAGAAACAGTAGGTATTACCTCAGGCAATACAGTAATATCCATACCCATTTGAGAGAATCTTTCAACACACAAGTCAAATTCTGCTTTATCGGTATCAGTTCTCCGGAAAACTGTAAAAGATACCTCTTTCATTAGTTCCTCATACTTATACCATTTGTCAAAAAACACAAGCATATCCCCGCCGCAAACAAACGTAAAAGTAACATTCGGGTATTTTTCCTTTAGCAGCCTTACAGTATCATAGCTGTAGCTCTTACCCTCGCGTTCAAATTCGATAAGGCAAACCTCTGCCTTAGAAAAATCATTTGCCGCTATCTTACACATTTTTATACGGATACTGTCATCCGCTAAAAAATCACAAACCTTGTGCGGCGGAATTCTGTCAGGCAGAACGAGTATTTTGTCAATATCGGGGTTATTATTAAGAGCTTTCAGCATTTCATAATGCCCGATATGAAACGGATTAAAGGTTCCGCCGAAAATAGCCGTCAAAGGCATTATTTCACCAACTTAATTGTTTTATTATTTTTGCTTTCCCTGTAAAGAATAAAACGTGAGCCTATAACCTGAACAACATCACTATTTGTTTTATTTGCAAGTGTGTCAGCAGTTTCTCTCACAGTAGTAGGACAGGTTTCTAATATGCGAAGTTTTATGAGCTCTCTTGCTTCCAAAGCATCGTTTACCTGTTTTACTGTATTTTCATTAATTCCCATTTTGCCTATTTGCAAAATAGTTTCCATATCGTTTGCCATTGATCTTAATTGAGCACGCTGTCTGCTGTTTAGCATAATTTATCTCCTAAATATATTTCTTAAGTTCTTCTTTGAATAGCTTCAATGCTTTACCTCGGTGGCTGATACTGTCCTTTTCCTCTGCCGATAAATGACCGAAGCAACCCTTTTCGCTAATAAAAAGCGGGTCGTAACCAAAGCCGCAATTTCCGGATTCCTCAAAAGCGATATGACCGTAACATTCACCGCGAACAGTAAACTGTCTACCGTCAGGAAAAACACAGGCAATAGCTGCTACATAATAAGCAGTACGTTTTTCCATAGGTACGCCCTCAAGCTCGGCTAAAATCTTTTTATTATTAAGGTCATCATTTCCGTGACCGCCCGAATAACGAGCGGAATATATACCGGGGGCTCCGCCTAAATAATCGACACAAATTCCCGAATCGTCAGCAACGCTTATATAACCGGTTTCCTTAAGACCTGCTTTTGCTTTAAGCAAAGCATTTTCTTCAAAGGTTGTACCATTTTCTTCAATATCCTCCAAAGGCTTACCAAGGTCGCGTTCACATACAACCTCAAAGCCCATAGGCTCTAAAATACGGCTAAGCTCAACTAATTTTTTCTGATTTTTAGTTGCTATAAATATTTTCATATTTCTTCTTCCTCAAAAATTCCGTCAACAAATTCCTTAGCGCTAAAAGGCATTAAATCGTCAATACCCTCACCCACACCGACATATTTCACAGGGATATTCAGTTCATTTCTTATCGGTATTATTATACCGCCTTTTGCTGTACCGTCAAGCTTTGTAAGCACGATTCCCGTAATATCTGCAACATTTTTGAATTCCTTTGCCTGATTAACGGCATTTTGTCCCGTTGCGGCATCAAGCACAAGCAAGGTTTCAAGCGAGGAGTCGGGTAACTCACGTGCTATTACACGGTTAATTTTTGCAAGCTCATCCATAAGATTTTTCTTGTTGTGAAGTCTGCCTGCGGTATCACAGATTATTACATCTGCACCCTTAGCCTTTGCAGAAGCAATTGTATCAAATACAACAGATGCAGGGTCTGTGCCCTCAACACTTTTAACCATTGTAACGCCTGCTCTTTCTGCCCAGATACCCAACTGGTCAATAGCGGCGGCACGGAAGGTATCTGCCGCACCTAAAACCACAGATTTGCCCTGTTTTTTAAGTCCTGCGGCAATTTTACCGATAGAGGTAGTTTTACCGACACCGTTTACACCGATAACAAGTATTACAGAGGGTTTAGTGTCGAGCTTTAAACCTACGTCTTCCCCCAACATTTCGGCAATGATTTCTTTCATCATTCCTTTTATAACACCCGTATCTGTAGCGCCTGTTTCCTTGATTTTTTTGCGTAGCATATCGCAAATTTCGGTGGCGGTATTCACACCGATATCAGACATAATGAGGGTTTCTTCAAGTTCTTCGAAAAATTCTTCATCGATTTTAGTAAAAGAATTTACAATACTGTTTACACTGTCAACTATCGAAGAACGCGTTTTTTTAAGTCCCTCTTTAATCTTACTAAAAAATCCCATCAAATCACCTAATATAAAATTTACGAAGCACTTTCGTTTTCTAATAGCTTCTTTTCAAGCTCCTGAACATTGAGTTCGAGCAATTTAGTAATACCTTTTTCCTGCATTGTAACGCCGTAAAGCATATCTGCCGCTTCCATAGTACCGCGTCTGTGTGTGACACAGATAAATTGGGTTCCAAAATCGGAAGATTTCATATAATCTGCAAAACGGTCAACATTGATATCGTCAAGCGCGGTATCAACCTCATCCAAGAAACAGAAGGGCGGCGCGTTAACACGCATAATTGCAAAGTAAATTGCAAGGGCAACAAGTGCCTTTTCACCACCCGAAAGACCTTCAAGACTAGGCACATTTTTACCTGGGAGCTTTGCGTTTATATCAATTCCGCTTTCAAGAATGTTATCAGGGTCTGAAAGTGAGAGCGATGCCTGTCCCCCACCGAAAAGCTCGGTGAAGGTCTTTGAGAAATTGGCGTTGATTTTCGCAAAACCGTCAGTGAAAATTTCTTTCATCTGACTTGTTAACTGATTAATAAGCTTATGAAGCTCTTTTCTTGAATTTTCGACATCCTCAATCTGTGCAGAGAGGAAATCATAACGCTCCTTAACCTCTTTATATTCTTCAATAGCGGCTACGTTAACATTGCCTAGATTACGGATTTTGCCTTTAATTTCTGCAAGTGTTTTGCGTGCCTCTGTGGGATGCTCAGGCTCTTCGGCTACCTTTTCAGCTTCACTTCGAGTTAAGGAATACTCGTCATAAAGTTTGCGGATAACCTCGTCATACTCTTTAAGCATAACCTCTTTACGCTCGGTAAGACGCGCAAGCTCGCCACCGATTTGCTCTCGGCGAAGTGTTTTTTCTCTTTCGCTGTTCCTAAGCTCAACTCCCGCTTTTTCGGTTTCGTTGCGTTTTTCGAGCATTTCGTTAATATTATTCTCGCTTCTGAGGATATTTTCCTTAAGCGTTTCAATATTTGCCTTAATATCCCCAATACTAAGCTCTAACGCGGTGTTTTTCTCATTAATATCAGCAATTTCTTTTTCAATCTCAACACTTCTGTTTTCGCGTGAAAGAATTAAATTATTAAGGCTTTGAGCACCTTCATTTAATTGCTCAATATCTTTATCAGCCTCAATTATTGAAAGCTTAACGCTTGTAATCTGCTCGGTTAAAGCCTCACGCTTAGTATTAAGCGAATCTCTACCGCCTGTCATACCGTCGATTTCGGTCTGAAGCTCTGTCTTTTTAAGGTCAAGCTCAGCAATTTTAACTGCTGCCGAATTAGACTGAAGCTTTAATTCTTCAAGCTTTTTATTACCGTTATTTTCTTCATTTTCAAGCTGCGAAAGTGAATTTTTAAGATTTACACGTAAATCTTCAATACGCTTAAGCTCCGAAGTCGCACGTATTTTATCCTCATTAACGGTTTTAAGCTCAGCGTTAAGCGCTGTGATATCTGCCTCAACCTCGGCAACTGCGCTGTTGGCAATAGCAAGCTTTTCGGAAAGCTCTTTTTCTTTTGTGGCTGCCTTTACAATATCAGCTTCCATTTTTTCAATATCAGAGGAACGGCTTAATAGTCCTGCGTTTTTAACCAACGAGCCGCCCGTAAGCGAACCGCCGGGATTAATTACCTGACCGTCAAGAGTTACGATTTTTATGCGGTAATTGTATTTTTTTGCAATAGTAGTAGCGCAGTCAATATCCTCTGCAACCAAAGTACCGCCTAAAAGGTATTTTATAATTTCCTTATACTTATCGTCGGTTTCTACAAGGTCGCTTGCAATACCGACAAAACCGAAAATTTTATCAAAGCCCTGCTCCTTAAAATCACGTGCTTTTATAGTGTTAACGGGCAAGAATGTGGCACGTCCTAATTTATTTGTTTTAAGGAAATTAATTGCCCTTTTTGCGTCTGCTTCGGTTTCGGTAATAATATTCTGAATTGATGCCGCTAATGCGGTTTCAATAGCAATACTGTATTCCTTGTCAACCTTAATAAGCTTTGAAACAGGACCGCAAATTCCCTTGATAACGCCCTTCTCAGCCTGAGCAACAATCTTCTTTACAGCGTGAGGAAAGCCTTCCATATTATTTTCAAGGTCCTTTAAAATCTGAACTTGGCGACGCTTTGCCTCTATATCAAGGTTAAGGGTTTCAAGCTCGGTTTTTATAGACTCCGCAGTTTGTTGCTTGGATGCAAGCCTCAGCTCATAACCCTTTAAGCTGTTAGTATTGCTGTTTACCGTTTCTTCAAGCTTTAAAATCAAATTATTAGTTTCATTAAACTCACTGTCTAAAGTAGATAATTCAGCGCATACTTTTTCCTTTTGTTCAAAAATAGAGCCACTTCTCGACTCTATTTCGCTAATAGCAGTATCTGCTGTAACCATCTTAACACGCATATCGGCACTCTCAGACGATAAGGAATTGAGTGCTCTAATCTGTGTTTCAATTTTTCTTGAAATACTGTCACTGTCAGAAAGTAATTCCGAAAGCATATTTTCAAGCTCACGAAGCTTATTTTCAAGCTCCAGCTTTGAAATACCTTTTTCGTGAGCTAATGCTTTTTTAGCCTCAATTTCAGCCAAAGCATCTGCATCGGATTTTGAAAGATTTGTCATTTCTTCGTTTAATCTTTCAATATTTTCATTATTATGAGTGATGTTATTTTCTAAAACTGTAATTTCGCCCTCGCGCTTAACAATTTCCTCATTGGTAGAAGAAATATTTAGTCTTTCACCCTCAATATCCGAGGTAAGACGCGCAAAATATGAGGTGTTCTGCTCAGTTTTACGGTCAAATTCCTCTAAAGATTGCTCAATTTCCCTGTAGGACAGCTGAGCCGCCGCAATTTTGCTTTCCTGATTACGAAGCGCCTCTTTAGAATTATTTAGTGTATAAAGCCAAAGACCGATTTCAAGACTCTTTTTCTGTTCTGCCAATTCCAAGAATTTTTCAGCCTTGCGGCTCTGCTCGGCAAGAGGGCCCACGCGTGACTTCAATTCGTCTAAAATATCGTGTAGTCGCAGTAAATTTTCCTCTGCCGCATTGAGCTTTCTTTCAGCCTCAAGCTTGCGGTAGCGATATTTTGATATACCCGAAGCCTCTTCAAAGATATCACGGCGTTCACCCGATTTCGAACTGATAATTGTATCAATTTTACCCTGACCAATCATCGAATAACCGTCACGTCCAAGACCTGTATCCATAAACAGCTCGTGTATATCCTTAAGTCTTACTGAAACGCCGTTTATGGCATATTCACTCTCGTGCGAACGGTAAAATCTTCTGGTAATTGCCACAAAATCATTATCAAAATTAAGACTTCTGTCAGTATTGTTAATATTAAGGGTTACCTCGCAAAAACCGTGGGGACGTCTGTTCTCGGTGCCGCCGAAAATAACGTCTTCCATAGACTGTCCGCGAAGACTTTTGGTTGACTGCTCACCCAAAACCCAACGCACCGCATCCGAAATATTACTCTTTCCGCTACCGTTAGGTCCTACAACGGCAGTAATACCCTTACCGAATTTAAGCACTGTTTTATCAGCGAAAGATTTAAAGCCCTGTATTTCGATTGAACTTAACAGCATTTTTTACACTTCCCTTTCGATTTGCAGTTCTAAATTTTTGAGTCCTGTTTTTTCTTTCACTTTACAATTAAAGCCCTTGCTCTCCAAAAAAACAATATTACTCCTCTTCTGACCTATCATTTTTGAAACGTCGGACTTGCCAACATAAATTGTATAATCACCCTTGCCGTTCATCAGTTTCAGCGCTTTTTTGAGCATTATTGAAGAAAGACAAAGCTCACTGAAAGCAGGATGCCAAGGCCCTGCAAGATATGCGTCACTCTCTATAGAATGAAGACCCAATCGAATAACCTTAATACCCGCTTCTTCAAACATAGTATAAAGCCTTGACGCTAAATTAACAGTGTCGTTAAGAGCTTGCGGACTGTAAATACCATCAAGATAAAGTGCCGCCAAATGAGTATCCTTTAACACGATTGTGGGGTAAATTCTCACTGTATCAGGCTTAATTTCAATAACCTTTTGGGCAGTTTTAATAGCCTTTTCATCTGTATCGGTGTAAAGTCCTGTCATAATTTGCAGACCCAATTCAAAACCGAACTCTTTGATTAACGCCGATGCTCTCTCTACATCCTTGCAGGTATGTCCGCGGTTGTTCATTTTAAGAACACTGTCATTAAGGCTTTGCGCGCCGAGCTCAATAGAGGTTACATTATTTTCTTTTAAGATGGTTAAAATTTCACTGTCAATAGCATCAGGTCGGGTTGAAATTCTAATTCCACACGCGTCACCATTTTTTACACACTGTGAAGCTGTAGCTAAAAGTGACATCATATAGTTTCTGTTAATAGCTGTAAAGCTACCGCCAAAAAAAGCAATTTGTGTTGTGGCAGGATCGTATTTTGCTGATTTTTTTGCCTCGTTTACTGCTTTAATAACGTCTTCAGGGTGTGGCGCCTTGCAAACACCTGTAATATGTCTTTGATTGCAAAAGCTACACTTATTAGGACACCCAATATGAGGGACAAAAATTGAGATATTAGAGTGAACAGCACTCATATCTGTGCACCCATAAGCTCGAGCGCCTGCCTAGCCGCCGCCTGTTCGGCGTTCTTTTTCGATTTACCAGTACCTTTGCCGATTACATTTGAATTAAGGTGCACCTCAACCTCAAACACTTTGTTGTGGTCAGGACCTGATTCACCTGTTAAAATATATGTTACCGACTCTTCAGGATTACGCTGAATAATCTCCTGTAAGGCGGTTTTATAATCCTTAAACACTTCGTCGTCTGTATGTGAAAGCTCGGGCAAAATAAATCTTAAAACGTGTTTTTTAGCGATTTCCATACCGCCGTCAAGGTACATAGCCGCTAAAACTGCCTCAAAAGCATCGGCTAATATAGAATCTCTTTCTCTACCGCCGCCTTTTTCTTCGCCCTTTCCTAAGTGTAAAAACTCGCCTAAATGAAGCTCACGCGAAAAAGCACATAGAGATTTTTCACAAACAAGAGATGCTCTAAGCTTAGTAAGTTCACCCTCAGGCAAATTTTTAAAGTTGTTGAACAAGTAATCCGAAGTAATAACCGATAAAACCGAATCTCCTAAAAATTCAAGTCTTTCGTTAGAGGTAGCACCGTTTCTCACTTCATTGGCATAAGAGGAATGCGAGAGAGCATTTTCGAGCAACTTTTTATTTTTAAAGATGTATCCTAAATTTTGTTCTAAAGCCTTCATCTAAAAAAACCTTATTCCTGTGTTAAATTAGCGGTTATCGTGTCAATAACCTTAGTTTCGGTAAATGTTACCGCCTGTCTTATAGCATTTTTTATAGCCTTTGCGTCAGAGCTGCCGTGTGCCTTGATTACAGTCGATTTTACGCCTAAAAGCGGCGCACCGCCCACCTCTGAGCTATCCATCATAGCTTTAAGTGAATATAAGTCCTTTTTAAGTACCAGTGCTGAGATTTTATTAAGTAAATTCTTATAAAGAACATTCTTAACCATTTTAAAGAATGTGGTAGCGGTACCCTCTATAAGCTTTAATGCGATATTGCCTGTAAAACCGTCCGTAATCACCGCATCGCAAACACCCTTAGGCATTTCGCGTGACTCAATATTGCCAACAAAATTAATTGGTGCTTCGCTCAGTAGCTTATAAGCCTCTTTTTGAAGCTCGGTGCCCTTAGAGTCCTCAACGCCTATGTTAAGAAGTGCAATCTTTGGATTTGCGATTCCCTCTACGCATTTAAGATATACACTCGCCATAACACCAAACTGACAAAGCATTTCAGGTCGGCATTCAGCATTAGCACCCATATCCATAAGCATATAATGACCGTTCGGCGACGGAATAAGTCCAGCTAAAGCAGGTCTTTTAATGCCCTTGATTCTCTTAACCAAAAGTGTTCCACCTACAACTACCGCACCTGTAGAGCCTGCCGACACAAATGCGTCTGCCCTACCCTCTGTCAATTCCTTAAAGGCTAAAGCCATAGAACTTTCAGAATGTGCTTTTAAAAGTGTTGTGGGGTCATCGTGCATTGAGATTATGTCTTTTGTATCAACAATTTTAAGCTCGCCCGAAAATGCAAGCTTATTTTCACTGATAATTCTTTCTATTTCCTCGCGGTTGCCCGTAAGGGTGATGTCAACCGAAAGCTCATTTGAAGCCAATGCAGCGCCCTTTACAATTTCTAAAGGTGCATTGTCGCCGCCGTAGGCGTCTACTACTATTCGCATAATTAACTCTCCTTAAAAATTTTGAGTGAACGCTGTGCCAAAGCCATATAACGTTCTCTTTTATCCTTAATTTTCGTATCGAGTGGGGGCAAAATCCCAAAATTTGCCCCCATAGGCTGAAAATTCTCTACCGTTTGATCGCAAATATATGAAAGCAACGCGCCAATCATAGTAAAACGCGGCAAAATAAGCGGTTCATCTCCGTTAATTTTTGCCAGTGCATTAATTCCTGCCACAATTCCGCTTGCCGCAGATTCCATATAACCCTCAACACCCGAAAGCTGTCCTGCAAAGAAAATATTATCATTTTGTTTCAAAGACAAATCGTTCTTCAAAAGCCTTGGTGAATTTATAAATGTATTTCGGTGCATAACACCGTATCTGACGAATTCTGCATTTTTGAGTCCCGGTATCATTGAAAATACTCTTTTTTGCTCAGGGAATTTGAGATTGGTCTGAAAACCCACAAGGTTATAAAGACTTCCGTCATCATTTTCACGTCTTAACTGAACTACTGCCCAAGGTCGCTGCTGGGTTCTCGGGTCTCTGAGCCCTACGGGCTTTAAAGGACCAAAACGTATTGAATCCTCGCCGCGACGTGCCAAAATTTCAACAGGCATACAGCCCTCATAAACATTAACTGGTCGGTCGAAATCCTTTAAAGGCGCACCCTCAGCAGAAATAAGCTCATTATAAAACGCGGTATACTCTTCCCTGTTCATCGGGCAGTTAATATAATCGTCTGTCCCCTTACCGTAACGCGAAGCAGTAAAAGCTACGCTCATATCAATACTGTCAGCCGTAACAATCGGTGCTGCCGCATCAAAGAAGCTTAAATTTCCGCCGTCACAAAGCTTTGCGATATCATTTGCCAATTCGTCATCAGTTAAAGGTCCTGTTGCAATAACGGTAACACAGTCTTGCGGAATTTTTTTAACCACTTCATTAACAACAGTGATATTTGGATGGGATTTAATTTTTTCAGTAATGAGTTTTGAAAAAATATCTCTGTCCACCGCCAAAGCACCGCCTGCCGCTACAGAGCATTTATCTGTAACACTAAGGCAAACAGAGCCAAGACGCCGCATTTCTTCTTTGAGAAGACCTGCCGCAGAGTCAACCCTTGAAGCTTTTAGTGAGTTAGAGCACACAAGCTCTGCAAATAAATCTGATTTATGGGCGGGTGTCTTTTTCAAAGGCTTCATTTCAATAAGTGTAACCTTAGCACCGCCGTTTGCTATCTGCCATGCCGCCTCACACCCTGCAAGACCGGCACCTACAACAGTAACATTTTTCATTTTAGGATTCCTTTTTGGTTTTAGTTGTTTTAACCCTTGTTACGCAGTTGGCGTTCATACAGTATTTTCTGCCACGGATACCTGCGATAAGATAATCGCCGCATTCAGTACATTTTTCACCTGTTGGTACACCGGGGGCAGCGAAATCGCACTCAGGATAATTCGAGCAACCATAGAACTTTTTGCCTTTTTTAGAAATTTTCTTTAAAAGCTTAGCTCCGCATTTTGGACAGGGCTGTTTTACCTCATCCTCAGGCACAGGCTTTGTATTTTTACAGGTAGGATAATTAGGACAAGCTAAGAACTTACCGAATCTGCCGCTGCGGATAACCATTTTACTGCCGCACTTTTCGCAGACAACATCTGTTTCAACGACGGGCACTTTAACGCGTTTTCCGGTAAGCGATTCTTCTGCCTTTTTAAAATGCTTATCAAAATCGCCGTAGAAATCTTCAATAGTCTTAACCCATTCAAGCTCACCAGCACCGATTTTATCAAGCTTTACCTCAAGTCCGGCAGTAAACTTAACATCGAATATTTTGTTGAAATATTCAACCATCAGATCCGAAACCACCATACCGAGATTTGTGGGCTTTAGAGTTTTCTTAACCCTTTCAATATAATCACGGTTCAGAATATTTGAAAGAATCGGCGCATAGGTTGAAGGTCTGCCTATACCGTTATCATCAAGCGCCTTTATGAGCGTAGGCTCAGTGTAGCGTGCGGGTGGTTGTGTAAAGTGCTGATTTGAGGTGAGTTCCTTTAATTTAAGAACATCACCCTCGCTCATATCGGGTAAATTAACCTCATTATCACCCTCTTCATCTTTACCCTCCACATAAAGAACAGTAAAGCCTGGGAAACGGACAGAATATCCGCTAGCCTTAAACATATAGTCGCCGGCTATAATACTAACATTTACAGTATCCTGAACGCAAACAGCCATCAAAGAGGCTATAAAACGTTCCCAGATAAGCTTGTAAAGCTTATATTGTTCTGTAGTAAGCGAAGACTTTATATCATCAGGCGAAAGATTAATAACTGTAGGACGGATTGCCTCGTGAGCATCCTGAGCACCGCTTTTAGTTTTAAAATAGCGCGGAGTACTGGGCAGATAATTTGCACCGAAACGGTTAGAAATATAAGCGTTTGCGGCACTTCTTGCCTCTTCTGAAATACGCAGAGAGTCGGTACGCATATAGGTTATAAGACCTGTCGCACCAATACCTGCAATTTCGACACCCTCATAAAGCTGTTGAGCAATACGCATTGTTTTCTGACCTGTAAAGCCAAGCTTGCGCGATGCTTCCTGTTGTAAGGTAGAAGTAATAAAAGGAGGTGCAGGCTGACGGTTGCGTTTACCCTTTTTAACCTCAGCAACAGTGTAAGAGGCATCGTTCAAATCGTTTACTATTTTTTGTGCCGATGCTTCATCAGGTATAATTTCAATTTTCTTGCCATCCTTATCACCAAAAAGCTTAGCAGTGAACGATTTTCTGCCTGACAGCAATTTTGCATCAATAGACCAAAATTCCGTAGCATCAAATTTTTCAATTTCGCGTTCACGCTCAACTATAAGTCTTAGCGCTACAGTCTGCACACGTCCTGCAGACAAACCGCTTTTAACCTTTTTCCAAAGGAAAGGACTTAATTTATAGCCAACTATTCTATCAAGCACACGGCGAGCTTGTTGAGCATCAACCAAATTAAGATTAAGCTTTCTCGGCTCTTTAATACCCGCGGTAACACCTGTTTTTGTGATTTCATTAAAGGTAACACGGTTTTCATCATTCATATCAAGACCTAATATCTGTGCTAAGTGCCAAGAAATCGCCTCACCCTCTCTATCAGGGTCGGTGGCTAAAAATACCTGCTCGCTGTTTGCGGCGGCAGTTTTTAAGGATTTGATAACTTCCTTCTTTTCAGGCATATTTGAATATTGCGGTTTAAAACCGTTTTCAATATCTACACCTAGCTTTGATTTAGGCAGGTCGCGGATATGACCTACAGATGCCATAACCTTATAGTCATCACCTAAATATTTCTGTATACTTTTTATCTTGTTTGGAGACTCAACAATTAGAAGCTTTGACATATTTTTCCTCCATTTAAAAAGTGCTTATAATTTTTCGTATTTTCCACCAGGAAGGGCTCTAATTAAAAATTCCATTTCAAGCTCGGTAAGTGCTGAAAGCAGTTGACCGTCACTCAAATTCGGAACAGATATTTCCTCGGGAAAGAAAAACTGCTTATCCAATTGATTATACACTATTTTTGCTTCATTTGAAAGTGTTTCCGTAAATTTTTTTTGAATTTTTTTATTAATTTTTTCTTCCTTTGATTTTGATTCTGCAATCGGTGACTTTTCGAATGCTTTTTCAACATTAATTTTATCAGGGAAACGGATAATATATTCACTGAAAATATCAGAAACATCTAAAAGAGGCTTCGCACCGTCGCGAAGTAATGCATTAGAGCCCTCATACTCGCGTTTATTTGGTGAGCCGGGTACTACGAATACATCTCTGCCCTGCTCATTTGCGTGCCGCGCAGTAATAAGCGCTCCGCTTCGGTTCGGTGCCTCAATTACAACAGTACCAAGAGTCAGCGCCGACATAATACGGTTTCTCACAGGAAATGTATATCTAGTAGGCTCTGAGTAAGGCGGATATTCACTTAAAAGACATCCGCTTTTTGAAACTGCATTGCGAAGCTTTTTATTTTCAGGCAGATAATCACTCATAATTCCACAGCCCATACAAAGCACCGTCTTACCCGCCGCCTTTAGCGCTCCTGCGTGTGCATAGGTATCTGTTCCCAAAGCACCGCCGCTTACAACAGTAAAACCGCTCGCCGCTAAGCGATAGCTCAAGGAGTAAGCCGCCTTTTTACCGAATTCACTCACCTTGCGCGGTCCTACAACGCAAACCGAAGGCAAATTGTCAAAATCGGGTAAATTTCCTTTCACATAAAGAACTATAGGGGCATCGTCTAAAACAGACAGGCAATAAGGATATTTTTCACTGCCAAAGCCAATAATTTCAATACTGTTTTTTCGACAATCGGCAATGATTTCAAGTGCCGATGACAGTGAAGCACCGTTTAATTTTTCAAGCTCTTTTCTAGTGAAAATTTTACTATCAGCACGCTCTTTAGGTGTTGCTTTATAAATATTCTCCGCTGAGGAAAAATGTGAAAGTGCCTTTACAGCGTGAGGATTAGCGGCACCCAAAGCACATTGAAGCCAAATAAGATATCTCATCATTTCATCATTTCCCACATTGCAATAGAAGCGGCAATAGCGGCATTAAGAGATTCCGCCTTACCCGACATTCTTATCGTCACAAGAGAGTTTGATACCGTTTTTACAGCATCGGTGATACCGTTTGCCTCATTGCCTATTATAACAACCGAACCGTTTTTAAAAGAAACATCCTTTATATCCTTAGCGTCACTATCAACCACGCAGGAATAGCTTTTAAGTCCCGAATTTTTAATGTCTTCTGCAAAGTCCTTAAAAATTATGAGCGGCATTCTTAGAAGCGTTCCCATCGAAGCGCGCAAAACCTTTGGTGAATATGGGTCGCAGGTATTGTCCGACATAATAATTCCTGTAACTCCAAGTGCTTCGGCGGTACGCGAAATTGCGCCTAAATTTGAAGGGTCCGAAAGATTTTCAAGTGCTATGTATCTGCCGTTTTTATCAATCTCAGGACTTTTCTGCGATATTTTCGCAACTGCTAAAACGCCTTGCGGAGAGGATGTATCGCTAATTTTTTTGAAAAGACCGTCAGGCACAGAATAGCATTCCTTTGAATTTTTGCGAAACTCTTTAATTTCAGTTTTATATTTTTCAAGTGCACTCTGCGATACAATTAACTTATCAAACTGTATTCCGTTAATTGCAGCATCATCACAAATACGAAGTCCCTCTAACACAAAAAGACCGTTTTCTCTGCGTGACTTGGAGCTTGTCTGCAACGCGGAAACCAGTTTGATAAGTGAATTATCCTTGCTTGAAATTGCCTTAAAATCCATAAAATCACCTTATACAAAAAATGAAAAAGTCGCCCGTGGATACCCGCGGGCGATAAAAAATTATTTATCCAAAGCTTTTTTTGCAGCCTTAACCAATGTTGCAAAACCTGCAGCATCGTTTACAGCCAAATCAGCCAACATTTTGCGATTGATTTGAACACCTGCTTTGTTTAAGCCGTTGATGAATGAAGAGTAGTTAATATCATTCATTTTGCAAGCAGCAGAAATACGGGTAATCCAAAGTCTGCGGAAATCGCGTTTTTTCTGCTTACGGCCAACATATGCATAATTGCCGGATTTCATTACGGCTTCTTTCGCAGTCTTAAAGAGTTTAGACTTAGCGCCGAAATAACCTTTAGCAAGCTTTAAAATCTTTTTTCTTCTTTTGCGTGTTGCCAACGCACCTTTAACACGTGCCATCTGTGTTTACCTCCATTAAATCTTTTCCTTATTTATAAGGAATCATTTTCTTAACTGCTGCTACATTTGTTACGTCTGCAGTTACGGTCTTGCGAAGATTTCTCTTACGCTTTGTTGTTTTCTTGTTGAGGATGTGTGACTTGAAAGCATGTGCTCTTTTTACTTTACCTGTTTTGGTAAGTTTAAAGCGTTTCTTAGCGCCACTGTGTGTTTTAATCTTAGGCATTTTAAGTCCTCCCTATTTTTATTTACAAGATTATTTACCCTGTTTTGGAGCAAGGAACATAAGCATATTACGTCCTTCCATTTTAGCAGCCTTTTCAACCGAAGCATATTCACCGCAAAATTCCGCAAAACGTTTCATAGTGTCAAGTCCAATTTCGGGATGGCCGAGTTCTCTACCTCTGAAACGGATTGAAACCTTTACCTTGTTACCGTCCTGCAAAAAGCGGATAGCATGCTTGCCCTTTGTTTCAAAGTCATGAACGTCGATACTAAGACCTAAACGAATTTCCTTAACTTCCATAACCTTTTGGTTCTTTTTGGCTTCCTTCTCGCGCTTTGCCTGATCAAAACGGTATTTACCGTAATCCATTATTTTGCAAACGGGGGGCTGAGCGTTGGGAGAAATACAAACCAAATCGAGCTCTGCCTGATATGCGGCATCAAGTGCCTTTGCAATCGAGACAACTCCGAGCTGTGAACCGTCAGCGGAAATTACACGGACTTCCTTAAATTTAATATCTTCGTTTATGGCTAATTCTTTACTGCTAATGCTAACGCACCTCCAAATAGGTTTAAAAATAAAAGCGTGGACGCAAAAACATCCACGCATAAAGATACCACTCGAAAATGAAACTTTATTGACCCTTTAACTTAATCGCTTGAGGGTGAGGACGTTATACGTTCTACTTCATTGCTTAACCATTATACACCTTTTTGGCGATTTGTCAAGAGTTTTTTTGCAAATATTCATCAATCGCCCTTGCGGCAGTTTTTCCTGCACCCATTGCGAGTATAACTGTAGCAGCACCTGTAACCGCATCACCGCCCGCATAAACCGATTCCCTTGTGGTTTTCATATTCTCGTCTACCACAAAGCAACCGCGCTTATTGGTTTCGAGTCCGTCGGTTGTTAGTCTGAGCAAGGGATTAGGCGATGTACCGAGAGCCATAATCACAGTATCAACAGGAATTGTAAATTCCGAATTTTCTATCGCAACAGGTCTTCTTCTGCCGCTGCTGTCAGGCTCGCCAAGCTCCATTTTTACACATTCTAACGCTGTCACATAGCCATTCTCATCACTCAATATTCTTGTGGGATTAGTAAGAAGCTTAAACTCAATTTCTTCCTCTTTTGCGTGATGAATTTCTTCGCGTCGGGCGGGCATTTCCTCCTCGCCTCTGCGGTAGATTATATAAACGTGCTCTGCGCCTAAACGTTTAGCGCATCTTGCCGCATCCATTGCAACATTTCCGCCGCCGACAACTGCAACTGCTTTGGATTTATAAATAGGTGTGGCAAATTCATCTTTATAGGCTTTCATCAAATTAATTCGGGTTAAAAACTCATTTGCAGAATAAACACCTACACTGCTTTCACCCTCAATACCTGCAAACTGAGGAAGACCTGCACCAGAGCCAATAAATACTGCATCATAGCCCATTTCTTTTAGCTCATCAATAGATAAAATCTTGCCGATAACCATATCGGTTTTGATTTCAACACCTAATTTTTTAAGCCCCTCAATTTCTTTTGCTACGATTTTTTTAGGCAGTCTGAATTCGGGAATACCGTACACAAGAACACCGCCTGCAGTATGAAAAGCCTCAAACACAGTGACCTTGTAGCCTTTTTTTGCAAGGTCACCTGCACATGTTAAGCCTGCAGGACCGCCGCCAATTACCGCAACTTTTTTACCGTTAGGAATAATTTCAGGTATCTCTTTTTCAAAGTTTTCAAGGTAATAGTCAGCCGCAAAGCGTTCAAGTCTGCCAATAGCAACACTTTCACCCTTTATTCCTCTTATACATTTTCCCTCGCATTGACATTCCTGAGGACACACTCTGCCGCAAACCGCAGGTAAAGAACTCGTTTCGGCGATTTTTTCGTAAGCCGCTTTAAAGTCGCCGTTTGCGATTAGCGAAATAAAATCAGGAATCTGAACATTAACGGGACAACCCGAAACACAAACAGGATTCTTGCAATTGAGACATCTGTTTGCTTCTTTAATTGCCATTTCGGGAGTATAACCGAGCGCTACCTCATCGAAATTTTTGTTTCTTTGGGTAGGCAGTTGTTCGGGCATTGGAGTTTTTAAAGGAGTCATATCAGCCATTAAAATATTCCCCCATTCTGCACGCGTGAGCCTCTTGCTCGCGATAGAAACCGTTTCGGCGCATAAGCTCATCGAAATCAACCTTGTGACCGTCAAAATCAGGACCGTCAACACAGGCAAACTTAATCTCACCGCCAACAGTTACGCGGCAACCGCCGCACATACCTGTTCCGTCAATCATAATAGGATTAAGACTTACAATAGTTTTAATACCGTAATCCTTAGTTGTGAGCGACACAAACTTCATCATAGGAATAGGACCTATTGCAATAACCAAATCATATTTTTCTTTTTCTATCAGCCTTTTAAGCACATCTGTCACAAAGCCCTTTTCACCGTATGAACCGTCATCAGTGGTGACATAATAGCTATCAGCCACTTCACGCATTTCATCTTCAAGAATAACGATATCTTTATTTCTGAAGCCTGCGATAACAGTAGTTTGGGCGCCCATTTTGTGAAGCGCCTTAGCTTGCGGATAAGCAATAGCACAGCCTACACCGCCGCCGATTACTATAGCCTTTTTAGCATTTTCGAAATCTGTAGGTTGACCTAAAGGACCTACAAGATCTAAAATACTGTCACCCTCATTCATTAACGCCAATTTTTTTGTCGTAAAACCTACTGCTTGAAAAATAATGGAAACTGTTCCGTTTTCGCGGTCGTAATCTGCGACTGTGAGCGGAATTCTTTCACCCTTTTCATCAATACGGATAATAACGAACTGACCTGCCTTCACCTTATTAGCAATCAGCGGTGCAGATAAGGTAAGCTCGGTAACAAATTCGTTATGCACTTTTTTTGCTAAAATCTTAAACACATTAACACCTCGGATAAATTAGAGAGCCGCTTTTAATTCCTCAACCTTATCGGTCTTTTCCCAAGAAAATTCGATATCGGTTCTGCCCATATGACCGTAAGCAGAAGTATTGCGGTAGATTGGGTTTCTCAAATTCAGATTATCAATAATAGCGGCAGGACGTAAATCAAATACTTTATTTACAGCCTCTGCCAATTTTTCGTCTGCAACCTTGCCTGTGCCAAAGGTATCAATCATTACAGACACAGGCTTTGCAACACCTATAGCATAAGCTAGCTGGATTTCGCACTTATGAGCTAAACCTGCGGCTACAATATTCTTTGCTACATAACGGCTTGCATAAGCAGCACTTCTGTCAACCTTTGTGGGATCCTTACCAGAAAATGCGCCGCCGCCGTGACGCGCATAACCACCATATGTATCAACAATAATTTTTCTACCGGTAAGACCCGTATCACCCTGAGGTCCGCCAACAACAAAACGACCTGTGGGATTTATATAAATCTTCGTGTTTTCATCGAAAAGCTCTGTGGGAACAATAGGCTTTATAACCTTTTCTAAGATACCCTCGCGCAAAACATCAAGCTCGACATCAGCAGAATGCTGACTTGATACTACGACTGCATCAACTCTTTTAGGCTTACCGTCCTCATATTCAACAGTAACCTGAGTTTTCCCGTCGGGATTAAGATAAGAAAGCTCGCCCGATTTTCTGACATCTGTAAGCCTTTTTGCCATCTTGTGAGCCAAAGAAATTGCAAGCGGCATTAATTCTTCGGTTTCGTCACAAGCGTAACCGAACATCATACCTTGGTCGCCTGCACCGTGAAGATTATACGCATCGTCCTCACCGTCCTTATATTCCATTGAATTATCAACACCCAAAGCAATATCAGGACTTTGCTTGTCCAAAGAAACTGTTACAGCACAGGTATTGCCGTCGAACCCAGCGGCGTGAGAATTATAACCAATATCACAAACAGTATTTCGAACAATCTGAGGTATATCTACCTGAGCGGTAGTTGTAATTTCGCCCATAACTGTTACAATACCTGTTGTACAAAAGGTTTCACAAGCAACACGTGCATTTTTATCCTGTTCTAAAATTGCATCAAGAATCGCGTCTGAAACACAGTCGCAAACCTTATCGGGATGTCCCTCTGTTACAGATTCTGATGTGAAAAGTAATTTAGCCATTTATACTTCCTCCAATTTTTTCAAAAATAAAAACCGCTCGAAAAGAAGCGGTTATATAAAACCTCATCTTTCGGATAATCCGCCGGATTTGACACCTTAATTTTACAATCAGGTTGTCGGGCTTCACAGGGCCGGTCCCCTCCACCACTCTTGATAAGGAATATTCAGTTCGGTTAAAAATTATATCACTAAAACCTACAGTTGTCAACAGTTTTAAGCAATAATTTTAAAGCCGCCGTTAAGGTAAAATATGACAAACAATACACAAACAAAAATAATTAGCGCAGAAGCTATTGTGAGTACAAGAGATTTTTTGTTAAACCCGATATCAGAGTTTTCGCTTTTTGGCAATACACCGATTCTTTTCAACGCATTAGTAACAGGCTTATAGAGAATAAGTGTAGAAGCCGCATTTATAACCGTTTTAGCAAGGTTAAAGGGTAGTAAAAGCGTAGGAATAAGGGCTACCACATCGCCGCGGGAAACACCCATATAATAAGGGGTTATAAAATAATTTGCAATCATCATAATTGCAGTAACCCCAACCGCTGACATAACTGCAGCAATAATAGCACCTCCAAAGGTTCTTTTGTATTTATAAATACTGCCGAAAATAAGTGCAAATGATGCACTTGAAATAAAGTTCATAATAAGACCGTAAAAACCTGTATCGCTTACCGATAAAAACTCAAGAAAAGCTACTACACCTGCAGATGTAACCCCATAAACCGAGCCGAAAGTTAGGGATACTATAGCGATTATAGCGTCCTTAAAATCAAAGGTTAAAAAGCTCACCTTAAACTTAAAGAAAAAGGTTAAAAGAAATGCTATCGCCGAAAAAACAGCAGTGACTGTAATTTGTTTTAAATTCTTATTTTTCATTTCAATTCTCCTAAAAATTAAAGCCCTGTCTAAAAAGACAGGGCAAAATTATGCAATAATCGAACTGCAAATCTTCTTTCATCCAGACTATACTGTCGGCTTTGGAATTTCACCAAATCAACCCAAAAGGCTCGCGGGCTATACCGCCGGTGAGGAATTACACCTCGCCCTGAAGACAATAACATTTTATAACTAAAAATTTAATTTGTCAACACTATTTTATCATTTCTTTGAATTCTTCTTCGGTAATAACTGCAACACCCAATTTATTAGCCTTATCTAGCTTACTTCCAGCCTCCTCACCCGCTAAAACATAATCCGTTTTCTTAGAAACTGAGGAAGAAGTTTTTCCACCGAAGCCCTCAATTATAGCCGAAGCCTCACTCCTTGTAAGCGAAGGTAAAGTGCCTGTAAGCACAAAGGTTTTACCCATAAAGCGAGTATCCGTTACCTCTTTAAGCGACTTCATATTGACACCCTTATTTTTAAGGCGTTCAATCATATTGCGAGTTTCCTCTAATGAGAAAAACTCAAAGGCCGACTCCGCTAAAATTTCACCGAAACCTTCAATATTTTGTAATTCTTCCTTAGTTGCAGACAAAATAGAATCGATATCGCCGAAGTTTTCAGCTAAAAGCTTACCCGCTTTAGCACCGATATGCCTTATACCAAATGCGAAAATTAAGCGAGACAAATCATTTTCCTTTGATTTTTCGATAGCATTCTTTAAATTCTCTACCGATTTTTCACCTGTGCGTTCAAGCTTTGCTACTTCTTCATAATCTAAATCGTATAGGTCGTCAATGCTAGATATCAGTTTTGCATCAAGCAACTGCTCTAAAACCGCGGGACCCAAGCCCTCAATATCCATAGCATCTCTCGAAGTAAAATGTATAAGATGTCGAAGCAACTGAGCAGGACAGTCGGCATTGGTACAACGTATAACCGCCTCGCCCTCTTCTCGTGTGACAGACGAATTACAGGACGGACAAACAGTCGGCATTTTAAAAGGAACAGAATTTTCACAATGCTTTGAAACAGAAAGAACCTCGGGTATGATATCCCCCGCCTTTCTGACAACGATTGTGTCGCCTATTCCAATGCCTTTGCTTGATATAAAATCCTCATTATGAAGTGTGGCTCGACTGACAGATGTGCCCGCAAGTGTGATGGTATCAAAAATAGCGGTAGGAGTAAGTGCTCCTGTTCTGCCGACAGCAATTTCAATTTCCTTTAAAACAGTTTCCTTTTCTTCGGGCGGATATTTGAATGCGACTGCCCACTTTGGAAACTTAGAGGTGCTTCCCAAAACCTCGCGATATTTGAGGTTATCAACCTTAACCACCGCTCCGTCGATATCATAAGCCAAACCGCCTCTTGAATTTCCTATTCTTTCAATTTCGTTTATAACCTCATCTGCGGTTTTACAGGATTTATATGAGGGCAAGGTATGAAATCCCAAGCCCTTTAGAAAATCAAGAGTTTGGATATGAGAGGTGAATTCCTTACCGGTAATATACTGAATATTAAAAACGAAAATATCAAGCTTTCGTTCTTTTGTGATTTTGGGATTTTTTTGTCTAAGCGACCCCGCCGCCGCATTACGCGGATTTTTTGCAGGGGCTTCGTTGTTTAATTCTTGACGCTTTATAAGCTGCAGAAAGCTCTCGCGCGGCATATAAACCTCGCCTCTAACACAGAGCTCACCATCAAACTCTATAGCCTTTGGAATACTTTCAATCTGTAAAAGATTCGCGGTGACATCCTCACCCTTTTCACCGTCACCTCGAGTAGAGCCTCTGAAAAACAAACCGTCCTTATATTCAAGTGATACCGAAAGACCGTCAATTTTAGGCTCGACCGAAAATTCTGTACGGCTTAAATCTATTTTTTCTGCAAAGCTTCTGAATTCATCGAAAGAGAAAACATCCTGCAGACTTTCCATTTTAACCTTATGCTCAACCTCAGAGAACAGACGGCTTACCGCACCGCCTACATTCTGCGTTGGTGAGTCCTCGGTCTTAAACTGAGGAAATTCACTTTCCAGATTTTCGAGTTCTCTGAGCATTCTATCGTACTCGAAATCCTCGATTTCAGGCGAATCTTCAATATAATATTTTCGGTTGTGATACTTTAAAGTGTCGCTCAATTCTTTAATTCGCAATTTTGCTAAATTAATATCCATCTCTTGTTCCTTTTTCTATTAATTATTCTGCAATAGCACCGTAATCATTAATAAGACCACCGGTATTATCTGTTTGGCTTTCGATAACATTTGTAAATGCATCAGGTATTTTACCAACTATCACAGTCTGTGCCGCAATAGCAGATGTGGATACCGAAATACCCTCATGGTAGCCGGTGATAATGAGGCTTCCGTTAATAGTGATATCAACATTTATTATATGCAAAACCTGATTAATACCCGCATCTTTAAATTCGTGACTGAAATTCACAAAAGCAGTTGAGGTGAGCTGCATTTTAAAATTAATGCAAGGACCTAAACCTGTGGTATAAACATTTCCGAAAAAAGTACCTATGGGTATCGAAACATTATAATATTCTCTCGAATCAACAAGCCTTGTAGTTTCGTTAGAAATACTGCTTTTAAGCCTGTTTACTTCGTAAGTATTTATTTCAAGACTTGTGACATAACCGTCAGGTCCATTGGTAAGTACTGCAATGTCATCATAAGAAACATTGTTCTTTTCAAGTATATTAAGTATTGCCTCGTT
>CAYQFD010000002.1:0-6917 GCA_964416795.1 uncultured Ruminococcus sp.
TCACCCTTTAAATTTAATATACTAATTCTATCATAGAAAACGCATGTTGTCAAACTGAAATAATGCAAAATGCAAAGCGCAAAGTGCAAAGTTTCGGTGTCGCGAAGCGACATTTGTATAAGTCGGCAAAGCCGACACCTTAATTTTGCATTTTGCATTTCAAAAATAGTTTCGGTATGCATAAATGCATACCCTACAAATCACACCGTAGGGAACGCATTAATGCGTTCCGTTAATTTTGCATTATGCATTTTGCACTTTGCATTTTATTGTATTTTGCACTTTGCATTCTATTTTCCGCCATTTTGGCGGAAAATAGTATCATACGCGATTTTTGCTGCCTCATCTTCCATGTTACAATGGATTTTCCAGAGCTTGCAACATGATAATAGACGGTCAATTAACTGCATTGTGTTGGCAACGGCAACAGGGTCTTTGGGCATATATACCTGATTGAAAATAAGGTCGATAACGTCTTCCTTTTTCATTTGTTCGACAAAATTGGTCTCGCTTCGTTCAATAAAACAAATATGTTGTAATTTGGTACGCATATTGCAACCTAAACGTTCTTTTCCGTTCCACGGTGTGCCGTAGGCATAAGGTGTTTCTGGCTCGTCATCAAAAAAACGGACAATGGGCTTATCACCATTCACAACCACCATTTTATCGCCCAAATACTTCTGCCACAAATTCATATGGGTGGTCTTTCCTGTCCCGCTGTGCGCCGCAAATGCGACACCAACACCGTCCACATCAAAACAAGCGGAATGGAAAACAAAGGCGTTATGTAGCGGTAACCATTCTGCAAGTTTTCGGTGGAGAGCAATGAATTCAAAATACCCTTTCAGATATCGCTTATCACAAAACTCATCAATTATTATTTCTTCTTCTTTACATGACATTATACAATCTGCATCACATATTCCTTTTGATATATATTCGGGGAAAACGTCACCAAAAGAGAATAAATGAGTAACAATTTCAAAATGATAATCAGCAATTTTATACATATTACACCTTTATAACAAATATTCCCGATAAAATTATTTATTCGTTTTTTTATATTCCTCAATGAGAGAGAACTTTAATGTATCATAGAAATTATCACGATGATTTTTATCACACGGAAAACCTTTTGAATTTGGACAATTTTTTAGGAAAGCACAATTTGGAAGGTAAATACAATCATAGCATAACTCACCAAAATCATGCTTTTGTCTATATAGATCCAAAACATTCTTATCAACATTATTAGAGTATATACTAGCATAGATTGACCCTTCATAATTCATATCGCATTTAGCCAAATCACCATTCGGCAGAATAAATGTAGAATGGTCATCGTTTGCCATACATTTATTCCCATTAATTCTAAGATTTAATCCAGTATTTTTTAATATATCTTTTTGAAAAAGATATTTTTTAAAATCTTGAAAACGTTCAAACTGCTTAATAGTTTCATCTTCAGTAAATTTCTTTTTCCAATTACTATCGACAAGATAACTAGGAACTATTTTAAATTTAGAATATCGAGAAAATTTCTTAATTAATTCATTAACTAAAATAAATGCATCTTCGAAATTTTTTTCATACAAATTAATTTGTACATTCACTCCAATGTCGTTAATAAGTAAATCCTCAATATTCTTAATTACTTTCTTATATGGGCTAATTACGTCATTATGAATATAATTCTTAATTCTATTATAATTTTCTTCTGTACCATCTATAGTAATTTGCGCATACTTGAGATTCCACCTGTTTTTTGCTTGATAAATAATTTTCTCATCAAACAAATAACCGTTTGAAATGATAGCTGAATCGAATGAAATCCCACACTTTGCCAAACCATCACTAATTATATCTATTGCTTTGCAATTGCAGAGTGGCTCGCCACCAAACCAACGAATACCCACCTTTTCACCATTTGATACTTTAACAATATAATCAACAGTATCATACGCTGTTTTTTCCGTCATATCGTACTTGTTTATTCCAGATTCAAAACAATAAAAACATCGTGCATTACATTTAGTTGTAGTAAAAATGGTAAAATTATTAATAAATGCGCTACTTTCAAGCGTGTCTACAGTTATATGCACCTGTTCAAATAAACTTAGCTCATCTATCTTATTGTCTACAAAGAAACCATTTTGTATTAAAAAATCAGAAATATGGCTATCTTTTTTAATTTTATCGTACCATTCAAACTCCTCACTATTTAGAACACAAAAAGCTTTTGAGAAAGTATTATGCAATAGGTATAAGTCGTTATACTTGACAATAAAATTGAACCGAGATTTTTTTAAATTTACCTTTTCGGTATGGGGACCCAAAAGAATGTCCAAAACATGAGCTTGTTTTGATAATACTATCATTAAACATTACCTCTTAGAAAACATTGAATTTGAAAAAAAATAAGGTAGCAAAATCTGTAATTTTGCCACCTTATCAACACTATGCATTAGTAACTAAACCGGGAATACAACCGCCGCCTACATCAGGTGTTTCATTTTCACCTGCACCGCCACTAGTTGATGCTGTAATAACATCAAGAGTGTCGATTTTTAAAATCTCTAAAAATGCTTTCATTCTTTCACCTCATTTTTAATAAAATTGAATACAAACAATTTATGAGAAATAATCTGCTGCAGCATCGCCATAGTTTAACATAGCATGCAACATATCAATAAGTTCTTGGTCATTAGGATATGCAGCAATAGTCATGGCAGCAAGATTTTCCAAACTACATGAATAAGACGAAGCACATGCTACACCATCATAAAATGTTTCAAAAGTAACTACTTTACGCATTTCCTTTGCGGCTAAACCTGCATAAACAAGTGTATACTTGGCAAATCCGCTATCCTGTTCTGAATAAACAAACACTTCAGAATTATCGATTTGTTCCTGAGTAGCAACATCATTGTAAACTAATGTTGTTTCTGATATGGAATCATCATCCTTCGTAAATGTTGCTTTTATAGTAACCTTACTGATATCAGCTGTATTATCCATTAACAAGAATTTATGATTCATTTCAGTTTTAGATTCGGCACTCATACTTGAAGCACGAAGGAAGGTTTTGTCGCCTGTTGTGTAGGCCCCACCCTCTGTTGAACCAGTGCACTCCGGCACTTCTGTATTTACATAAGCCTCATATGCAGCGGGAATATGAATATAAGCAGGATTTTCAACATCATAATTAAAGTTTATCTGAGCCTTACCGCCATAATACATAGCATTAGCAACAAACTTCTGTAATTCAGGTTTAGTATCATATTCACTTGTCAAAAGTTGTGTTGCATATCCAACAAAACTTGTAGTACTAGCATTACCCGAATACCAGACACCATCTATTTCCATGAAAACAGTAGCAGTGATTTCATCGTTCATTTCCTTAGCGGCTATAGGCAACGACCAAGAAGTAGAAGGATACTTTGTATTACCTACATTAATTTGTGTACTTGCTACACCATCATCAAAAGTAGCCGCGGAATATACTGGCTCTTTTCCATATACATCCTTTTCAAATGCGACAATAAATGTATCACATTCTTCTGCTAACCAATCAGATACACCCTTGAAATTAACAAGAATCTGTTCTTCAAAAGAAGCACTATTATACAATAATGAAATTGTTGCCTTATAAGAAACTGACGATGTGTTTACCTTTTCACCACAGTTATCACATACCATATTAAGTGTACCTAATGCTCCACCATAAACTGCAGCAGTAGCTTCAGAAACTTTCCACTCATGTGCACATTCTTCTTCTGCTGCTTCAGCTTCAACAGTGATAGTACCGTCTTCATTTGTAAGAGCGAGAAGGTCTTTGTCTGCGTCTCCAGAATAACATGCTTCTGTTTCAGCAGTAACTGCTACAGTTTTTGTAGCTTCAGCCTCAAGAGCAGCAAAAGTGATGTTTAATACAACACTAGCGTTTGTAGCAACGCCGCCATTGGTATGTACAAGGAAGATAAACTCGTTATCAACAACGTTAGGAGCAACAGTTGATACGCTTTCGTCAACTTCTGTTGTTTCAGCATTGTCTGCTTCGAGAACTTCGGGTTTACCGTCAGGATCTGCTGCACTAGCAAAAGTGATGTAAACTTTTTCGTCTGTGCATTCGAGATCTAACTTTGTAATACTTAATCCATCAACGTCAAGATGAACATCTGCAGCTGCTAATCCAGCAGTTGCATCGCCAGTGATGGTTACAGGAACAACGATTTCTTCGCCAATTGTTACTGTTGTGTCAGCAACTGTTACACTACCTGTTTCACCGGCAGCACTTACTGTAAGAGCACTAACGCAAAGTGTTACAACCATGCAAATTGCCAAACAGCAAGCTAAAAGCTTTTTGAAAAGATTTTTCATTTGGAAATTCTCCTATCCGGCTTTCGCCATTATTTTTTAGTTCTGCTGTGCTTGACACAGGCAGAAAAGGCACTGGAGAAAACGATACAACAATGCCATAGTGCCTTATACTGATGTTATTATATCACCCACTTCTACCTTTTGCAAGCAAAATTTTCTACCTTTTTAATATTAAAATGTAAAAAAAATAACGGTTTTTTTGTGATATTAGTCAAAAAGTCGATAAAATCGCGGGGTTCAAAATGCAAAGTGCAAAATGCAAAATTAACGGAACGCATAAATGCGTTCCCTACGATGTGTTGAAATTAAAAATTTCATACGATATGTAGGGTATGCATTAATGCATACCGAAATGCAAAATTAAAAGGCGAGCAATGCTCGCCCATACGTTGTTCAATTAATTTTGCATTTTGCATTTTGCACTCTGCATTTAATATGTGCAACCTTTAACCTGCGGCGGCGGAGATATGACATCAACCGTCTTTCAAAAGAAATAAACTTATCCTCATGGAAAAAGCCCCAAACAATAAAAATAATAATACCAAGTTCTAAAATTGATTGTAATAAATGTAATACTGACATAACCTTTAACCTCCCGAACATTTGTTCGTTAATCATATTATAACCAACGTTTCACCGTTTGTCAAGTATTATTTTAAAATATTTTATGTCCAATAAAAAGGACAACTCAAATGTTTTATCCGATGTTTTCACACACATATATAATATAACAAGGTGCCGATTCATAAACGAAACAGCACCCTGTTTTTAATTATATAGAAGTTTTATTTTGGCTCTATTCAAACTTTTCGCCGTTTTTATTTAAAATCAAAGTTCTTTCAACCGAATAAAACTGAGGCTTAGCTTCGGTCTGACTAAAGAACGCATCCATAACAAGTGTGGGATTGAGATTATCCTCATTGCCTGCTACAAGCACTAATGTAAGCACATTGCCTTCAATATTGAAGCTTTTAATTTTTGGAATTAAATCAATCTCTTTAACCTTGCCTTTTTTACCCCTTTTCTCGCAAAGAATACTTTTGCTGTTTAAAAATGTATTCAGCTTTTCGGCGGGCAATTCATCAAAATAAAGCTTAAACTCTGCAAAACCGATATCCTTCATATTTTGCTTTTGCTCACAAACCGACATAAATTCAATACCCTCAACTGTTACTGAATTTAAAGCCTTTAAGCAGTCCGCGTCCGAAAAATTGTCGTCTGTAATACGGATTTCAAGTATCTCATAAAGTCCCTCAAAGCCCAAAGACAGAGGCACTGCAAAGTTCATATAAATATGACGGTTAAAGCCCTCGGTATACCAGACAGGGATTTTTGACTTTGCTATTAGTCTTGACATAAAACGTGTCATATCAAGATGAGAAATAAACTTCATTCTCCCCTTTTTCTTATAAAAAATTCTAACGCTTCTCAAAGCAAACACCCTCCCCATAACAGTTAGCACCGCAAGCCGCACATTTTTCGCGGCAGTTAGGGGTAGTAACCTCGCTGTGAGCCGCTTTGGATTCTCTTATAAGGAATTCCTTTGTTATGCCGTAATCAAGATGCTCCCAAGGGTTAATTTCGTCATAGTCCCTTGTTCTGTTAGCATAAAACGCAGAATCTATACCGCACTCCAAAAATGCGTCTTTCCACTTTTCTATACTAAAGCATTCGGTCCAGCTATCGAATTTACAGCCCTTTTTGAGCGCTTTTTCTATTACAGCCCCCAGTCTTCTGTCACCTCTTGCTAAAACGCCCTCTAAAAAGCTTGTTGCGCTGTCGTGATAGCTGAGTGAAATTTTACGTGTTGTAATAGAAGACTTGAGGTATTCCTGACGGCGTCTAATTTCCTCTTCGGTTATCTGAGGCTCAAACTGAAAAGGAGTAAAAGGCTTTGGTACAAAGGTTGAAACGCTGATAGATACCGACACTGACTTGCCCTTCGGCTTGTTTTCCATATTATAATATGTGTTTACAATTTTCTGTCCAAGCTCGGCAATACCCTTTAAATCCTCATCAGTTTCGGTAGGAAGACCTAACATAAAATAAAGCTTAACCGAGGTGTATCCGCCCGAAAATGCCATTTTGCAGGTGTTTATAATCTCTTCTTCGGTAACATTTTTATTAATAACATCACGAAGTCTTTGTGTGCCCGCTTCAGGTGCAAAGGTAAGACCGCTTTTTCTGACATGGTTTATTTTCTCTAACAGCTCGTCCGAGAAATTATCAATTCTAAGCGAGGGTAACGAAAGACTTACATAGGAATTTTCTGTCCATCGGAGCATTTGTGTAAGCAAAGGCTCAATTTCTCTGTAATCGCTTGTACTAAGTGAAGAAAGTGAAATTTCGTCATACCCCGTATTCTCGCAAAGGCACTTTGCCTGACTGTTAATTGTTTGAGCACTTTTTTCTCTTACAGGGCGGTAAATATAACCCGCCTGACAGAAACGGCAACCCCTGATACAACCCCTGAAAATTTCCTGAACTGCTCTGTCGTGCACGATTTCAATAAAAGGCACAACAAACTTTTCGGGATA
>CAYQFD010000002.1:7017-12789 GCA_964416795.1 uncultured Ruminococcus sp.
TTGCAGACACAAGGACCGCCTGCAATAATAAGGGGTGATAAGTCCTTTCGCTCAGACGATTTAAGAGGAAGCCCCGCCAAATCAATCATATTAAGCACATTTGTATATGCCATTTCATACTGAAGAGTAAAGCCTATAAAATCAAAATCGCGAATTGGCTCTCTGCTTTCAAGCGCGAAAAGCGGAATGTTTTCCTTTCGCATAACCTCTTCAAAATCGATCCAAGGCGCAAAAACACGCTCGCACCATATATCCTCACGCGAATTAAACTGAGAATAAAGAATTTTCATTCCAAGGTGCGACATTCCGATTTCATAGGTATCAGGAAAACAAAAGGCAAATCTTACATCTACCTTTTGCTTATCCTTTATAACGCTGTTTATTTCGCCGCCCGAATATCTGCCTGGCTTTTGAACAGACAGTAATAATTCCTCAAATTTTCTGTTATCCATTTAAAATTTCCTTTGCTTTGGCTATTTTAAAATGATTATACCAAATCTAAATTCCCATTTCAAGACTTTAAAATGCTCATTATCAAAAGATAAATCCCTAAAATGTAAATTGAAAGATTAAGCTTTCCTCTTAATGTAAACATAACACCTACAAAAAGCACCGAAGCTGAAACTATAAGCGTAATAATTCTTACAACAAGCCTTGCGCGGCTATATTCTATATGTTTAGCAAGAACTGAAAAGAGCACTGTGCCGCCGTCAAGCCCTGTGACAGGCAAAAGATTGAATAAGCCTATAACCAAATTTATAAGTGCATAGCAAAGAGTTATTTCATTCTTAAAAGCAAGATAGTTAAAATAAAGCACGCCGAAAAGCAAAAAATTAGTAAACGGACCGCAAAGTGCTACCGCGATATCGGTTTTATATCTGTTTGTAATATCTGTCGTTATCTGTACTGATGCGGGGATAAGACGTATTTGCTTGGGTGCACAATCCAAAACCCACATTGTAAACAAATGCCCTATCTCGTGCATAATTACTGCAAAAAGTGACGGCAGTATCATACCCGTTCTGTCAGTGGCAAGCATAACCGTTACCACAGCCATAAAAAGAAACGAAACATATATTTCAGTGCCTAAAAACCTAAACCTCATCAGCTTCACCCAAAACCTCGTAAATATCGGTGTCTACTGCGACATTTTCCTGATACCAATGCTTTAATTCCTTATATGTGCCCTTGAAAAAATATTTTGTCATCAAAACAGTGGCGATAATTAGCACTGCCAAAACACTTTGCAAGATTATTATTTTAACAAATGCATCAGTTTTGCCCTTTTCCATAGATAATCCCCTTGTAGAAGCCTTTAAAATATAGTATAATGATTGTAGTCAGTCGAAACGCTAAACCATTATAATAAAATATATTTCGATTTAGGATGATAATATGCCATTTTTACCTATAACTAAAAAGGAAATGTCGGCGCTCGGTTGGACTCAACCTGATTTTATAATTGTTACAGGTGATGCTTATGTCGACCACCCAAGCTTTGGCACAGCCATAATCTCGCGCGTGCTTGAGAGTGAGGGGTTCAAGGTTTGCATTATACCTCAGCCGAGAAGCGACAACGATTACACCCGTTTTGGAAAACCAAAATACGCTTTTTTGGTTAACAGCGGTAATATTGATTCTATGGTAGCGCACTATACCGCTGCTAAAAAGCGTCGCAGTGACGATGCATATACAGCGGGCGGAAAGGCAGGTGCCAGACCCGACAGAGCGGTGACTGTTTATTCTAAAAAGTTGCGCGAGCTTTACGGTGATGCAGTCATTTGCATCGGCGGAATAGAAGCGTCACTCCGCCGTTTCGCCCATTACGATTATTGGAGTGACAGGGTGCGTCCCTCTGTTCTCATAGAATCAGGTGCAGATTTACTTATGTACGGAATGGGCGAAAAGCATATCTGTGACATTGCCCACCGCCTTCAAAACGGTGAAAGCATTAAGGATATAACAAATGTGTTAGGCACCTGCTATGCGGTTGACAGTAAAAAATATACTCCTATACCTAAAGCTGTAGAATGTCCTTCCTTTGAGCTCGTATCCAAGGATACGGATAAATCAAAGAAGCAGTATGCTATTTCCTGCCGAATTCAGCAAGAAGAGCATGATGCTGTAAGGGGAAGAACAGTAATTCAGAAAAATGGTAAAAAAATAGTGGTGCAAAATCCGCCTATGCCGCCTCTCTCAACTGAGGAGATGGACAGGGTTTATTCTCTTCCCTTTATGCGTACCTATCACCCAAGCTATGAGGCTTTGGGCGGTGTGCCCGGTATTGAAGAAGTGAAATTCTCAGTAATTCACAACCGTGGCTGCTTCGGTGCGTGTAACTTTTGCTCGCTAGCCTATCACCAAGGCAGGCAGATAAGTGTACGCAGTCATAAATCTGTTATTGAAGAAGCAAAAAAGATAACCGAAATGCCCGATTTTAAGGGCTATATCCACGATATCGGCGGACCGACGGCAAATTTCAGAGCACCCTCTTGCGATAAGCAGTTAAGTCACGGACTTTGTAAAGATAAAAAGTGTTTAGCACCTACTTTGTGCCCTGCCGTTAAGGTATCACACAGCGATTATCTGAGACTTCTGCGCGAGCTTCGTGCGCTTCCAAAGGTTAAAAAAGTGTTTATCCGTTCAGGTATAAGATTCGACTATCTTATTGCTGACGAAAACGAGGATTTCTTTAAAGAGCTTGTGCTTCACCACACAAGCGGTCAGCTTAAAGTGGCGCCCGAGCATTGCTCGGACAATGTGCTTAAATATATGGGTAAGCCGCCGATAAATATTTACAACAAATTTGAAAAACGTTTTTATGAGCTTACAAAGGCGGCGGGGAAAAAACAGTATTTAGTGCCTTATCTTATGTCCTCGCACCCCGGAAGCACACTTCAGGACGCGATTGAATTATCTTTGTTTTTAAAGCGGAATAATCTTCATCCCGAGCAGGTGCAGGACTTCTACCCTACCCCAGCAACTGTATCCACCTGTATGTTCTATACAGGACTTGACCCTTATACTATGAAAAAGGTATATGTTCCGAAAACCGCATCTGAAAAGGCAGAACAACGGGCACTCTTGCAGTATTTCAAGCCTGAGAATAAGGCACTTGTTCTTTCCGCGCTTAAAAAAGCAGGCAGACTTGACCTTATAGGCAACGGGAAAAACTGCTTGGCACAGGGTGACAGAACGGTGCGAAGCAAAAAGCCCAAAAAAACAATCAGAAATGTGCATAAAAAGAAATAAAGAAAAAGAACCGTCAGAAGACGGTTCTTTTTCTTTTAGGGGTTTGAGGAGAGAATTTCCCTTTCGGGAAATTATACCTTAAGGGTGCGGCTCCCTTTTGGGTACGCTTATATACTACAATAAAAATTTTTCATTTCTATATATTTTTTGTGAACGTTTTTTTAATTTTAATTTTGGAATATAGTTTACAGTTCCGTCAATAATAGAATTATAAATAACGAAAGGACGATAACTTTGAAATATACAGAACGTATTCCCCGTAAAAAAAATAAACTTGGTGCTGGTTTTTATATAGTAATAGCCTCTTGTCTTTTAATAATCGGCGGAGCATCTTGGTTCGCGCTTTCTAATTATGAAAGCGGACAGTCCTCTACACCTATACCCTCACAAAAGGCCGAGTCATATAAGGACAACGTGACTTCATATACTGAAAACACCCCCTCAGAAATTACACCTGACGAAAATATAGCAACACCTCCTGTTGAAAGTGTTGCGGAATCGGTGGAAAAGGAGCCATACTCGTCCCCTCAAAGCACTGAATCAAAAGCAGAATCAAACAGCAGTCTTTTAAACCTACAGTATACTATGCCTGTTGAGGGTAAGATTATAAAAAAATACAGCGAAAAAGAACTGCAATATTCCAGTACCTACAGCGATATGCGGCTTCACAAGGGAATCGATATTGCCTGCAAGACGGGTACACCTGTAAATGCGTGTGCTAACGGCACAGTTATTTCGGTTGACGAAAGTCAGACACTGGGAACTACCGTTACTATCGACCACTCTGCAGGAGTTACGGTTAAATATTCCGCCATTGAAAAGCCTAAGGTTTCAGTGGGCGATACTGTAAAAATGGGTGATGTTATCGGAAACGCGACAACTATTCCCTCAGAATGTAAGGACGAAAGCCATATTCACATTGAAATCCTGAGAAACGGAAAATATGTAGATTTATCTGCCTTTGGATTAGGCTAACCTGCCCCCGACAATTAATCGCTTAGGGGCACCTAAAAAGTCGGTTGCACTTTTTGTGCAACCGACTTTTTATAATATAATTAAATCTTTTGGACTTTCTGTTAAATTTTCAAATCCTGTATCAGTGATATAAACCATATCTTCTATTCTTACACCAAACTCATTTTCAATATATATTCCAGGCTCTACTGTCAATACCATACCCTTTTTAAGTCTTGCATTATCTCTTGTGTTAAAGCAAGGGTTTTCGTGAATTTCGAGTCCCACGCTGTGACCGAGTCCATGACCGAAGCAATTCTTATAGCCCGCTTTTTCTATAATATCCCTTGCGGTTTTATCAACTTCTTTACATTCTATATTAGGTCTTATCGCTTTTAAGGCTTGCTTCTGCGCCTTTAAAACTGTATTATACACCTCATATTGCTTATCGCTTATACCGCCTACCGCTACAGTCCGCGTCATATCAGAGCAATAACCGTTTATAACCGCGCCAAAATCCATTGTTATAAAATCGCCGTTTTCTATTTTCTTGTCTGTAGGTACTCCGTGCGGCAGTGAGGAATTTTTACCCGATACTACGATTGTGTCAAAGGCAGTACCTTGACTTCCGTTTTTGCGCATAAAAAATTCAAGCTCGAGCGCAATTTGAGACTCTGTTTTACCCTTCTCTATAAAATCGAGGATATGTGCAAAGGCTTTATCTGTAATTGTCTGGGCTTTTTTGATGTTTTCCCTTTCCCTGTCACACTTAATGCTTCGCATTTTCTTAATATGCTTACTAATTTTACTGTCCTTGCTAACAGAAAAATCTTTTAAATTTTTCTGCAAGGCGCAAAAGCTATCAACCGTTAGAAAATCTGTTTCAGTAAATACCTCGGTAATATTTTCGTTTTTAAACATCTCTGTTAAGGTTTCATAAAGCCTTGAAAACATTATAACCTCGAGGTCATTTACAATTCTTTTAGCACTCTCAAAATAGCGAAAATCAACCGCCAGAAATGCCTTATTTTTTGTTACTATAACCGCGCCTGCCGAGGATTTAAAGCCTGAAAAATACAAACGGTTTATATCGCTCATAACAAGCACCGCCTGATTTTCACCTATTTCCTCTCTTAAATTTTTTATTCTTTCTTTTATCATTGTTTTTTACCTTTCCTGCAATAAAATCATCGCTTAAAAATACTACCGACGGCAAATTTATTATAAGCATTATTCCGTTAAAAAATGCCGCCAAACGCCAAACAAGTGCAGTGTTGCAAATCGCACCCACAATGCAAAATAACGGATATGCTGCTAAAAAGCACTTTTTCAAAACGGGAATTTTTAAAAATGAAATACAGATATCTCCGTAAACCGCCCAACCGATAACACTTGAAAAAGCAAAGACACACATCATAAAGGAAATTATCACTTGCGAAAACGAGCCAAAAACCTGAGAAATAGCCTCGGTCACAAGGAAAGATGAGGCATCTGCGCCGTAATTTATGTTAACACCGCTGCAAAGAATTGTCAATGCCGTAAGCGTACATATAACCACAGTGTCAA
>CAYQFD010000002.1:12889-18081 GCA_964416795.1 uncultured Ruminococcus sp.
AATCAAATTTTCAAGAAAACTGAGAATTTTGTCCAAAACCATCACCATATATATTAATACTTAATTTTTCAAAAAAATATGCTAATACACAATATTTGCTATTGTGTAAAAGCGAAATATAGTGTATAATGTATTTGGTATATTATTTCTTGAAAGTGTGAAACAATTGGAACACATAGTTTATCTTGATAACAGTGCTACTACAAGGCCCTGTAAAAAGGCTTGTGAATATATAAATGATGCCCTTTTAAATACTTGGGGTAATCCCTCCTCCCTGCACACCTTAGGGATAGACGCCGAATTGCTGGTCACAAAATCGCGTAAAGCGATAGCAAGGCTTATACGTGCACAAGAGGATGAAATTATTTTCACAGCAAGCGGCACAGAAGCCAACAACACTGCAATTATGGCGGCGCTTTCACGCAAAGGCAGAGGAAATAGAATTATAACCACAAAAATTGAGCACCCCTCGGTTTTAGAAACTGTTAAAAGGCTTGAAAGCCACGGTTTTGAGGTTTTATATTTAGACACCGACCAAGATGGTGTTATATGCTTAGAACAGCTAAAAGAATTTTTAAACAGTAAAACCGTACTTGTAAGCATAATGCTTGTAAACAATGAAATCGGCAGTATTCAACCTATAAAAGAGGCTTCAAAGCTTATTCGCGCTTTAAGTCCTAATGCTATTTTCCATTGTGATGCAGTGCAGGGCTTCGGTAAAATGTCTATAAACGTAAAGGATTTAGGGGTAGACTGCTTGACTGCCAGTGCGCATAAGATTCACGGACCTAAAGGAATTGGATTTTTATATAAGCAAAAAAATGTGAGCATAGCACCCTTTATAACGGGCGGCGGTCAGGAAAAGGGGTTGCGCTCAGGCACCGAATCAGTACCGTTGATAGCGGGATTTTTAGGCGCTGTGGAGGAGCTTGGTAATATAGATGAAAGCCTTATAAAAATCACCGATGTAAACAGGTATGCAAGAGAGAAAATCAGTGCTACCGATTATTTAGAAATAAACTCACCCGAAAATGCGCTACCGCATATTCTTAACATATCGGTGCCGCACTACCGTTCCGAAACCTTGCTTCATTTTTTGGAAATGAAGAATATCTTTGTTTCCTCAGGCAGTGCCTGTGCCAAGGGTGAACTAAGCTATGTTTTAAAAGCGCTTGGACTTGATAAGACAAGAACCGACAGTGCATTAAGGCTCAGCTTTTCAAAAGACACTTCAAGGGAGGATATCGACTGTGCTTTAACCGCTTTAGGCGAAGCTGTACTAAAGCTCAGACGTTCAAAAATATGAAAGAAATTATACTTATAAAAAACGGCGAATTAGCGCTTAAAGGTCTTAACCGTTCAAACTTTGAGGATGCGCTTATTAAAAATATGAAACGAAGACTTAAAAGTCTTGGAAGCGTCACTATCAGAAAGGCACAGTCTACAATATATGTAGAACCCGAGGACGATGATTTCGATTTCAACGAGGCACTTGAACGGGTAAGCCGAATTTTCGGCATCGCGGGCTTTAGCCGCGCCTGTGTTTGCGAAAAGACAGTTGAGGATATTCTTCAGAAATCGGTTGAATATTTAAAGCCATCGTTGGAAAACATAAAAACATTCAAGGTCGAAGCAAAGCGCGCAGATAAAAGCTTTCCTCTTACCTCACCCGAAATTTCGCGTGAGCTTGGCGGAACACTGCTCAGCGCTTTTCCTCACTTAAAGGTTGATGTTCACAACCCCGAAAGAACGGTTTTTGTGGAAATCAGGGATTATGCAGCTTATGTCAGAGCGGAACAACTGCAGGGTGCAGGAGGTCTTCCCGTTGGCACAGCAGGCACTGCCTCAATCCTTATTTCAGGCGGAATTGACAGCCCCGTTGCCGCGTGGACAATGGCAAAAAGAGGACTAAGGCTTAATGCAATACACTTTGCAAGTCCGCCCTATACAAGCCCGCGTGCAGAGCTAAAGGTAAGAACCTTGCTTTCTAAGGTCGCACGTTACAGTGGAACAATTAATCTTGCTATCGTTCCTTTTACAGAAATTCAGGATATGATTGCAGAAAAATGTCCCGAGGAATATTTTACTCTTATTATGCGTCGAATGATGATGCGCATTTCCGAAAGATTGGCTCAAAATTCGGGCAGTCTTGCACTTATTACAGGCGAAAGCTTAGGTCAGGTGGCAAGCCAGACCTTACCCGCACTTGTTACCACAGATGCGGTTACAAATATTCCTGTGCTTCGTCCCTTAATCGGAATGGATAAGGAAGAAATTATCCGCATTTCACGTAAAATCGATGCATTTGAAACCTCAATTTTACCCTATGAGGACTGTTGCACGGTGTTCACACCAAAGCACCCGAAAACCCGTCCGACACTCAGCTCCTGCGAGGAGGCAGAAAGCGGTCTTAATATTGAAGAGTTGATTGAAAAAGCAATCAACGATACCGAATACTCATATATAGATTAGAGTGATATTTTGATAAATGAGCAACTTTTTTTAAAAGCAAAGCAAACGGTAGAGCTTTTAAAACAAAAAAACCTTAAAATCTCTACTGCTGAATCCTGTACAGGCGGTATGGTATCCTCATATATTACAGCGGTGTCAGGTGTTTCGGATATTTTCGAAATGGGGCTCTGCTCTTATTCCTGCAGAATTAAAAATGAAATTTTGCGGGTAAAACGAGAAACTCTTGACCGTTACGGCGCAGTTTCCGAAAACACCGCGCGTGAAATGGCTGAAAATGTAAAAAAATTTTCAGGTGCTGATATCGGAGTTTCAGTTACAGGCGTTGCAGGTCCTGCTGACAGTGAGGGACATCCTCCGGGTTATGTTTTTATAGCATTGGCGGGCAGTGAAAAAACCGTTGTTAAGCTGCTTAATATTGAACCCTTAAGCCGTAATTATATACGCGAAACCGCAGTAAGCGAAATTTTTGAATTAATAGAAAACTATATCAAGGAAAAACAAATATGAACCCTTTTAGAGAATTTAACCTTTTTGATTTTACAAGATATATTATTTATTCCTATTTGCCGAACCGTAACGACAATTTTAAGCAAGCAGTTATTAAGCTACTTTTTATTGTAAGCCTTGCAGTGTTTATCATTTCGGGAATATTTATCGCCACATATTTTCTTTCAGCAGAAAAGCAGGAAAATATAATTGAGGATAGCCGCGCAATATGGCACGAAACGGTCGACCTTGAAGCTGTATTGCCCGAATCGGAAACTGTTATTTACGAGGAAACGTTAACCCCGCAAATTGCCCTTATGCGCCAGAATCCCGATTTTAAAGGCTGGATAACTATCGGCAACACACAAATAGATAATCCGATATATCAAACCGATAATAACGATTATTATTTGAATTACAACCAAAAGCGTGAAAGAAGCGCCTACGGTGCGTTATACTTCGACTATAGAAATTCTATCACCAGCGATAAAATAGACAAAAACCTCGTTATCTACGGCCACGAAATGAAAAACGGTTCTATGTTCGGCGAGCTTAAAAAACTGAGAAGTCTTGACTTTTACAAGGCAAATCCCACAATAGAATTTTCAACTCTTTATGACAGCTCTACATACAAAATCTTTGCTGTTTTCGTTCTTAATGCCGACAGAGAAGATGACGGCGGTAAAATGTTCAATATTTTAGGACAAGACTTTACAACTGAGGAAGCCTATGACATCTGGATTAACGACGCAAAAGAACGCAGTCTTATAAACACAAATGTTGATGTAAGACTTGGTGACGATACAATAACCCTTGTTACCTGTTCCAGTGATTTTGAAAATTCAAGACTGGTTGTTATGGCGCGAAAAACACGCAGCGGCGAAAGCACTTATGTAGATACTTCAAACACCGTGTTAAACTCCAACCCTAAATATCCAAAGCGTTGGTATGATGACCGCAAAATAGAATATCCGTATTAATATTCAAAGGAGAAATCAAAATGTTTCAAAATATGAAAGTTGATATTATTTATTATAAAACTAACACCGATTTTGAAATGGAATTTAATTTATGCGGTTGTTGCCGTATGCGACTTTTAACCGACAAAGCTCCCGACCGCAAAACAATGGTGCACAGTCTTGCACGCGCAGTTTCAAGAAGCCAGATTATAATTGTTGTGGGTTCGCTTTTCGGCGATTCAGGCTCTATTTTATCTGTAGCCGAAGCAATAGGCTCGAAGCTTACTGTTGCAGATACTAAAACCTATGGCATTAAATCAAATGATGAAATTAATATAATAAACGGTTCTACTCCGCTCGTCACACCTGACGGTATTTTCGGCGGCTGTATTATCGAGAGCGGTCCGCAAACAATGATTTTGCTGAGCGATAACAAGGTTGTAAGAAAGGCTTTAATGCAAACACTTATACATCCTTATATTGAAGAGCTTTATGCTGAAGAATTAAGAGAAAGGCATAACCCTGCTGACAATTCAGAAAATGATATCACAGCGGCTGACAATGAGTTACTTCTCGAAACTGAAGAAGAAACCGACGAGCTTATTGAAAAAGAACAGAATTCCCACTTTATAACCGAAACAAAAGAGGAAGAAGCAGCGGAGATTTCCACACTGCAAGATCAGGAATATCTGCTTGAAAATGAAGAATACGTACCTGTTGCCCATATTGAAGATCAGAATACCGATTTTCTGCTTGAAAGCGAACACGATGGTGAAACCAATCCGATTATTGATGCTGACGAGAACTTATTAACAGACATACACGAGGTTGAAGAACTTCCTGACGAGGATGTTTTGGTTTCTGCAGGTATGCTTTTCGAAAACGAAGAAGACAAAAGCCACGAAGAAGAAAAAACTCTTATTGAGCCTGAGCTTTCTGACATATTGTCTTCTGAAGAATACTACGAGCTTGCAGACTTTGAGGAGCTTGCGAAAACCAATCCCGAAAACGACGAATATCTTTCTGAAGACAGCTTCGAAACTCAAAATGTAAGAAAGTTTTCTCTTAACCTTCCAATACTCATTCTCGCAATTATTTTGCTTTTAACCGTGGCAATTCTTTGCTATTGTATTTTCTTTATACCGTCCAAAAGTGATACTTCATCAGTTGCGTTTATCAAAGAAACCTTTGATATTTTGTTTGGATAAAAAAAGTGGCAGTAAGCGTTTACAAAAATGCTTACTGCCTTTTTCTATTTGATTTTTTCCATCACAC
>CAYQFD010000002.1:18181-32453 GCA_964416795.1 uncultured Ruminococcus sp.
CGTGTCGTGAGAATTATAAGTAACGATACAATTTCTATATTTGGGAGTGAAGCCATAATCACCTGTGAAACATACATCAAAACCCCAAGCATAGTAAGAAGTATCACGGTTATGAGCTTTTTTCTATCCAATCGTGTAGGTGATTTCATACTTGTCACCATCTAAAAGCGGCAATTCGTTCATACCGACAGATGTCATTTCCCCGTCCTTAGTTACACACCACCAAGCCTTATCGACATTGAAATCTGCCTTTACACCGTCAATTTCAGTGTAAAAGCCCGAATCGTATTCAGTTTCTGTGATTATTCCCTCTTCAAAAAGGGCGTCTGCTAAGAATTCTGCATCGGTATCAATATCCAAATCCTTTGAGGTTTTATCGGCGTAAACTATTGTTACGTCGATATTCTTTTTTCCGTCATCTGTTTCAGGTCTGTTTGCTATAAAAACCACAGCAAAAACAGCTATTAAAACCACTAACGCAACCGACAGACCTACTACCAGCTTTTTGTTTTTCATAATAAAAAACTCCTTTGTATTGTTGTCTTAACAAACAGTACAAAAGGAGATGTAAATATTAAAAGAGCCCAACAATACAAGGCTTCTTTCGCAACGTACACCGTCAATCACTCGTGACTCATTTGTACTTTAAGCTCGCGGCAAGTGTTCCGACTTATTACGTAGGACATTCGGGCTTGTCCAAATCTGCGCCTTCCCAAGATATACCTCAGTGACATAATGCAGACTGTTCCGTAAATTACGGCGACGAGTTCGCAGAGGAATTGCACCTCTATTCCAATTTAAATCAAAAAATGATACCGCCAGTTTTGCTAAGCGGTATCATTTTAACACAATTATCATATTCTGTCAAGTAACCTCGCTTGATAGCCTCTCCCATTCTTCCATTAATTCAAGAAGCTCAGTTTCAAGCCGTTCATTTCGAGCAGTAAGCTCGGAAAGCTTCACATAATCTGCCATATTTTCTTCTGATTGCAGTTCTTTCTGTAAAGACTCCAATTCACTTTCAAGAATTGAAATTTTTTCCTCTGCTTTTTTAATTGCGCGTTCTCTTTTTGCCTTTTCTTTTAAAGGAGTTGTATATGTTTTCTTTTCCTTAACAGTCTTTTCTTCGGTTACAACAGAAGTCACTCTTTTCTTTGACAAATATTCCTCATAACCAAACTTATAAAGAAAAGCCTCACCCTTGCAGAAATCAAGGATACTTGTTGCAATTTGTTTAATAAAATAACGGTCGTGCGATACAAAAATCACTGTGCCCTTATAGTTTTTAAGCATTTCCTCAAGTGTTTCCTTGCCCACTATATCCATATGGTTTGTAGGCTCGTCAAGAATTAAGAAATTAGGCTTTCTCTTAAAGATTTTGCAAAGTGCTAAACGCACCCTCTCCCCGCCCGACAAAACATTTACCGTTTTAAAAACATCCTCACCGCTGAAAAGAAATGCACCTAAGGCGCTTCTCACTTCGAATTCGGTAAGCTGCGGAAATTCTCGCCAAAAATCGTCAAGCACGGTATCTTGCGACCTATACTGTGCCATTTGCTGATCGAAATAGCCAATACTCGCACGTGAAGCAAATCGGTATTCGCCCGAAAGCGCCCTTACCTGCCCCATAAGAGTTTTAATAAATGTGGATTTTCCAAGTCCGTTTCCACCGATTATTCCTATTTTTTCGCCCTGTTTTACCTCTAAATTGACAGTTGACAAAACTGAGGTATAACCAACTGCAAGATTTTTGACGCTCAGCATATCTTTGACACCAAGGTCCAAAGGCTCAAAATCTGCGTGAAAGGTTCTGTTATCATAGCTTTCGGGCGCTTCAATTATCTCTGTGCGTTCAATTTGCTTAAGCTTTGATTGTGCCATCGAAGCCTTAGTCGCCTTATATCTGAAACGGTCAACTAATTCTTCAAGGCTTTTAAGCTCCTTTTGCTGTGCGATATAGTCCTTTTTCTGTTGCTCACGCAAAAGCTTTTTACTTTCTATAAATTTAGAATAATTGCCTACGTAACGATGGGTTTTACCGTGCTCTATCTCATAAACAGTAGTTGCAACATTATCAAGAAACATTCTGTCGTGCGATACCACAACAAAGGCTTTTTTATATTCTTTTAAGTATTCCTCAAGCCACTCTGTTGCCTCGATATCAAGGTGGTTGGTAGGCTCATCCAAAAGCAGAATATCAGGTTTTGAAAGTAACAGCTTTAAAAAAGCGATTTTTGTTCGCTGACCGCCTGAAAACTCATATAACGGACGGTTTTTCTCCTCTTCGCTAAATCCGAAGTGTTTAATCGCCGCCTCATATTCCCTCTCAAAATAAAAGCCGCCGAGATTGGTAAAGGTGTCAAGCAAATTAGTGTAATTCTTAATATTTTCTTCTGTTTGCTCCTGCTCCATTATGCGCTGCGCCGATTCCATTTTTTCTTTTATTTCAAGTATCTCGGAATATGCGCTTCTGATTTCCTTTATCATCGGCACACTGTCATCCTCAAAGGTGATTTGCGAAAGCACACCGATTTTTGTGTTCCCCGAAACCGAGAAAAAGCTGTCATTATCACTATCAAGCTTCTGTATAGAATATTCGCCTGCTATAAGCTTTAAAAGGGTGGTTTTTCCGCAACCGTTTCTGCCAACAACTGCTATACGGCTGGTATCATTAACTTCGAAATCAATATTCTTCAGTATCACTTCGCCTGACAGCTCTACTACACCGTTCTGTATTTTCAGTTGCATAAAATCCCCCTTTCAAAAAATAATGAGGGCGAACTTTCGCTCGCCACTCAGTTATGATATTTCAGCGTTTTCGCGGATTACTTGGAGCGCCTTTTCATTAACTATAAGGTTTTCAAAATAATATTCGCCGTAGTACTCCTTAAGGTCATCGGCAGTGACTTCGCTGCTGTCGTATTTTTTGACAATCTCATTTATTCTGTTTTCAATATCTTTACTTGTAACTTTTATTTCTTCTTCATCAATAAGTGCATAAACAGGCATTTGTGAGTCCATAGTAGGTCTTATCTGTTCGGTAATTGCTGTCTCTTTGAGGTCTTCCAAGGTCTGACCTGCACTTGTAAGATAAGAATCAAGAGTCATATTATACTGACTTTGCAAATTCTTATCTATTGCATCTAAATAAGATTCAAGAAGAAATTCTTCATCCTCTTTGGAGTATTCCTTAACCTTTGAGTTTTCTAAAAAGGTTTCAAGCAAATAATTGTCAATCGCTCTGTCCTTTACATCTGCTTCATATTCATCTAAAGACTTAAAATCGAGCTCTTCATAATAATCCTTAGGACTTCTTTCCTCGGTTGAAGTTACGTAATTAATTTTAACCGTAAACACCACAGCCTGACCTGCAAGCTCTTCTGACTGATAATCATCAGGAAAGGTGAGATTAAGGTCAACAGTAGAACCGATTTCCTTGTCTACAAGGCCCTCCTCGAAGCCTTCAATGAAGGTGCCTGAGCCGATAGTCAAATCATAACCCGTAGCACTGCCGCCATCAAAAGCGACACCGTCCTTCTTGCCTACATAGTCGATGTTAGCAGTATCCCCTTCAGCAACCGTGCCCTCGGTCTTCTTTACATAAAGGTTATTATTCTGAATATCACTTAAGATAACATTGTCATAATACTCTTTAAACTCTGTAGAGTCTGTATCAACCTTCACTCCTTTATACTCTGCAAGCGTAACATTTTTAGAAAGGTTGAAATCAGAATAAAGTATTCTGTCCTTTTTGTCGCCGCAGCCCGCAAGCATTACTACAACTGTAACTGTCATTAAAATAAAACTTAAAATTCTTTTCATATTTCTTCTCCTTCTGCACTACCAAGCTCACCCTTAGAAGCGGCTTTTAAATATGCATTAATAAATCCGTCCAAATCGCCGTCCATAACTGCATTAATGTTACCAGACTCAAAGCCGGTTCTATGGTCCTTTGCCATAGTATAAGGCATAAATACATACGACCTTATCTGTGAGCCCCAAGCGATTTCCTTTTGAACACCCTTAATATCCTCAATCTTTTCAAGATGCTCGCGTTCCTTAATCTCTAAAAGCTTGGACTTTAACATTCGCATTGCCTGTTCTCTGTTCTGAAACTGACTGCGTTCATTCTGACAGGCAACAACAATTCCCGTGGGAATATGGGTAAGACGCACCGCCGATGAGGTTTTATTAATATGCTGACCGCCCGCACCTGATGAGCGGAAAACATCCATTTTAACATCTTCTTCTCTTACTTCAATGTCATTATCGTCAGTAATTTCGGGCATAACTTCGAGAGATGCAAAGGAAGTATGTCTTCTTCCCGAAGAGTCAAACGGTGACACACGCACGAGTCTGTGAACACCCGATTCACTCTTCAAATATCCGTAGGCGTTTTCGCCCTCTATTAGCAATGTGGCATTTTTAAGACCTGCCTCGTCACCGTCAAGAAAGTCGAGCATCTGCACTTTAAAGCCGTGACGCTCGGTCCATCGGGTGTACATTCTCACAAGCATTGACACCCAATCCATCGCCTCAGTACCGCCTGCGCCTGCATGGAAGGTGAGAATAGCATTGTTTTTATCATATTCACCAGTAAGAAGAGTGCCGAGTCTTAGCGATGCAAGATTAGCCTCAAGGTCGTTTATAGAACTTTCGATTTCCTCAATAACCGATAAATCGCCCTCTTCGTCACCCATTTCGATAAGCACCTGTAAATCTTCAAATGAAGAACACATTCTGTCATAGGTTTCGGTTATATTTTTAAGCTTACCCGTTCTTTGAAGAATTTTTTGCGACTCTGTCATATTATCCCAAAAGCCAGGGGCTGCGGCTTTGGTTTCAAGCTCCTCAATTTCACGTATTAATCGGTCATAGCCTAACGCGTCTTTCAAATCCCTAAGCTCAGTTTCATTTGAAAGAAGCCTTAATTTAAGTTGCTCAAATTCAAGCATTATTATTTCCTTTCCAATGCAAAAGCGCACCAATTATCTTTATAATGTTCTTGTTTTACAGTAAATCCGTTACGTTCCACAGCTAAAAGAACATCGTCTTTTCTGATATCAATTATACCGGATACTATAAGTATACCATCATCAGTCATAAACCGACTCACATCGGACAATAGCTTTATAATAACATCTGCAACAATATTGGCGCAAACTATATCATATTTACCTGTAACCTTGTCCGCAAGGTCACCCACAATAAATTCGGTTTTATTAGAAATACCGTTAATCTCTGCGTTTTCTTTAGCAGTTTTTACAGACTGTGCATCTATATCAACTCCGAGTGCACTCTCCGCTCCCAAAAGAACAGAAGCAATAGCAAGAATACCGCTACCGCAACCGATATCAAGCACCTTAACTCCCGAAACCACACACTCATCAAGAATAGAAAGACAAAGCGAGGTTGTAGCGTGTGTGCCCGTACCGAAAGCAGCACCTGGGTCAATGCTAAGCACCGTTCTGTTTCCTAGATTGTCGTATTCTTCCCAGCTTGGTACTACAGCTAATTTTTGACCTATTTCTATTGTGTGAAAATACTTTTTCCAGTTTTCGTTCCAGTCACTGTCCTCAACTCCGACAGAGCCTGCCGTAAAAGGTATATTTTCGGCATTAAGGCGCTCCTTCAAAAATTCAAGACTTTCCGCCGCATTATCACACTCTGAAACATAAATATGAATGATTGAGTTTTTCCTGTCACGCTTTATGAGTTCCTCATCAATAAGGTCAATATGCGCTATTTCCAAAGCGGCAGTTTCAAGGTCGGAATAATCCTCTATATAAATACCGTAAGGCACGGTCATATTGGCTATTGCCGCCGCCGTGTCAGTAAATTCAAGCGGTACGCTTACCGTAATTTCAGTCCAGTTCATATATTAATCCCTTCAAGTTTTATAAGCTAAGCCTTCTTCGCGGCAAATGCAAAAAATCTCTGCCCAAAATAATTTATAACAGTATAAAGCACCATACCGAAAAGCTTAGCAATACGCTCCCGCCAAATTTGCGATACCGAAATAAAGCCTAATATCCAGTTTACTAACGGCTGTGCCAAAGAATACGCAATTATATAGCAAAGCGCTACGTTTATAATGAATTTAAATGCTGAATTCCATAATCTTTCGTTGCTTTTAAAGGTAATATATCGGTTGAGAAAAAAACTCAGAATAGCGCCTGCAATATAAGCGATTGCGGTTGACTGCCAATATCCCAAATCCTCAAGCAAGAACATAAGCAAAGCCGAAAGCAAGGTGTTTGCCGCGCCCACGGCTATAAAAAGAAGCATACTCTTATCAAAAAAATTACGGATTTTCATCTTCCAAATCCTTTTCAATTATAAACTTAGGGCGCGCCTTGGTTTCAAGATAAATTTTACCTATATATTCGCCGATTACACCGAGTGAAAGCATAATAAGACCGCCTATTGCCCAAACCGAGCATATCACACTTGCCCAGCCCGAAACCGTAGCACCGATTGCCCACCTGACTATAAAATAAGCAATCATCAGTAAACTGATAAGAAATACAAGAAAACCCATCAAGGTTATATAGCGAATAGGCTTAGAGCTTAGCGAGGTTATAGCCTCTAAGGCAAACTCTACCATCTTCTTTAACGGATATTTGCTCTCGCCCGCAAAGCGTTCCTTGCGCTCATAATACACCGTTGCCGATGTATAACCTATCATCGGCACAATCCCACGAAGAAAAAGATTCACCTCAGAAAACTCTGCCAATCCCTCTAATGCTCTTTTAGACATTAATCTGTAATCCGCGTGGTTGAATACGGTTTCAACCCCTAACCAATTCATTATTCGGTAAAAACCCTCAGCAGTAAATCTTTTGAAAAAGGTATCGGTTTTACGCTTTGAGCGAACACCGTATACAACATCACAGCCCTCATAGTATCTGTCCAACATTTCATCTACAGCATTGATATCATCCTGTAAATCGGCATCCATAGAAATTGTAACATCTGCTTTCGCTTTAGCAACCATAAGTCCCGCTAAAAGTGCATTCTGATGGCCTCTGTTTCGGCTTAAATTAATACCTGTAAAGATTGGGTTCCTATTATGAAGCGTCTGTATCAGTTGCCAAGTATTATCCTTTGAGCCGTCATTCACAAACATAATACGGCTGTTTTTGCTCACTTTACCTGCCTCAATCAGTGAAGTGAGTTTTTGCTCCAATCGGTTTGAGGTTTCAGTTAAAACCTCTTCTTCATTATAGCAAGGAACAACGATATAAAGCTTATCCGACATATCCTTTGTCCACCTTTTCTTCAACTCCGAATACATTACGTTATTATACCATAAACATTATACAATTTAAAGAAAAAATTGCAGTATTTCATTTTCAGAGGCGTTTACAGTTCCCTGAACCATAGCTCCTCTTCCTCCGCCCTTTACATTTAGTTTCTGCTTAAAGCTTACAAAAAATTCCGAAAGAGCCGTTTCTTCCCCGCAAATTGCAAATGAATACCCATTTTCTATAGGACTTAAAACCGCTCTTATTCCGCCCCATTTTTTATAAAGCGAGTCGGCTAAGGTCTGCAAATCCTTGATTTCGAGCCCGTCCTCTATCATAGCGGTGATATCACTCTGCGGTTTCAAGGCTTCAACCTTTTCTAAAAGCATCTGCCTTTTAAGACCTGTATATTTATATTTAAGCTCGCTTATTTGGTCCAAAAGCCTGTCCACAGCATTTGCCGCCTCATTATGCTTTGTGCAAAGAGTAGCGGAAATTTTATGTAAATTTTCATACGCTTCTCGGTAATCACAAAGAGCCCGTTTTCCACATTTCATTTCAATTCTCACACCGCCGCGAAGCTTTTCGGCAGACAGTAATTTTATAAGCCCTATCTGCCCCGAAGTTTTAACGTGTGGCGCACAGCAAGCGCACATATCCGTATCCTCTATTTCGACTATGCGAATAGCACCGTCAAGCTCCTTTTTGCTGCGATACTTTAAATTTTTAATCGTTTCATCATCGGGATAATAGGTGTAAAAATTAACATTTTTAAAAACTGCTTCATTGGCACTTTCTTCGATTTTTGCAATTTGGTATTTTTCAAGCGGCTTATCAAAATCAAGGGTTACAATATCCTCACTCAAGTGAAAGCCTACATTCTCACAGCCGTATAGACTATGTGCTACACCCGATACAATATGCTCGCCCGAATGCTGCTGCATAAAGTCAAAACGGCGTTCAAAATCCAACACTCCCTCTACGGTTTCACCTACCTTTAGCGGCGCATCGGTTATATGAGTTATAATTTCATCGGCAATTTGAACATCGATTACATTAGCATTACCAATAATTCCTCTGTCACTCTTTTGTCCGCCTGCTTCTGGGAAAAAGGCAGTTTGCGAGAGCACTACCGCGAAGCTTCCAAAGTATTCCTCACAAGAAACAACGGTAGCTGTAAAGCTTTTTAAAAAAGAATCCTTGTCGTATAGCTTCTCTGTCAACTCAATTTCTCCTGTACAATATGTGCCGCTTTGTAAATATCTCCGCCGCCCATAGTTATTACAATATCGCCTGTTTTTGCAGTTTCTATTATTTTATCTGCGATATTCTCGAATCCGTCTACAATCACAGCATCGTTCAGCTTTTCTGCAATATCCTCTGACTTAATGCCATAGGTATTAACCTCACGTGAGCCCATAATCGAGGTGAGAATTACCTTATCTGCAACACTTAATGCCTCTATAAATTCGTCTTTTAAAAGCGCTGTACGTGAAAAAGTAAAGGGCTGAAAAACCGCAATTACACGGTTATAATTAAGCTCCTTTGCCGCTTTTAATGTGGCCTTAATTTCGGTTGGGTGATGAGCATAATCATCAGCCAAGGTAAAACCGTTGTATTCGCCTAAAAATTCAAAACGTCTTCCTGCACCCGTAAACTGTTCGATTGCCTCTTTTATACCCGAAGCCTCGACACCCTCTTCGAAGCATACGGCAAATGCCGCCAAGGAATTCAGCACATTGTGTCTTCCCGGTGCTTTAAGAGTAAGGCTTGCAAGCTTTTTACCGTTCTTCATAACATCATAGCAGAAGCCAAACTTGCCCGAATGAATATTTTCGGGATAATAGTCATTTTTATTTTCAAAACCAAAGGTCACAAGCTTTGCATCGATATTCTCTGCGGCTTTGAGGCAAAGTGCATCGTCACCGTTGATATACGCCTTGCTTGACATTTTAAGAAACTTGTGAAATGATAAAACTAGGTTATCCATTGTTTTAAAATAGTCAAGATGGTCGTTATCAATGTTAAGAAGCACCGAAATATCGGGGCTTAACTGCAAAAAGGTATCAACAAACTCACAGGACTCACAAACAAAGGTTTCACTTTTTCCTGCAATGCCGTTGGAATTAATCATAGGCAGTCTGCCGCCTATAACTGCGGTAGGTTCCATCTTGTTAATTAAAAGAATTTGTGTTATCATAGAGGTAACGGTGGTTTTGCCGTGTGTTCCGCAAACACCGATAACATTATCATAATAGCGTGTCAGCGCGCCTAAAAGGTGGCTTCTTTCCATTGTGGGAATACCCTTATTCTCGGCCGCTACAATTTCGGGATTATCCTTAGAAATCGCGGCGGAATAAACCACAAGCTCTGCACCCTCAATATTCTCGGCGCTGTGTCCCATAAAAACCTTTATTCCTAAATTCTTTATTCTTTTTAGCGGGTCGCTTTCATTATTGTCAGAGCCTGTAAGTACATACCCCTTGCTGTGTAAAATTTCAGCAAGCGGACACATACCGCTGCCGCCTATTCCTATCATATGAACTCGCTTTACATTTTCTATAATTCTATCTTCTGCTCGGAGCGTTTTCACAAGAGTCACCTCATAATACTGTATAATATATTATTATATTACTTATTACCCGAAAAATAAACACTTTTTTGGTACGGAGAGGAAAAATATGCTAAAAATACCCCCAAAAACCGAATATGTGATTAATACTCTTATAAAAAACGGGTATGAAGCCTATACCGTGGGCGGCTGTGTCAGAGATATGCTGCTAGGCAATACACCTTTTGATTATGATGTTACAACCTCTGCTACACCTAACCAAGTGACTTCGCTTTTTGAAAAAACCGTTCCCACAGGGATAAAGCACGGGACTGTTACAGTAATTGTTGATAAGGAGCCTATAGAGGTTACAACCTTCAGAACAGAAAGCGGCTACAATGACAACCGCCACCCTGAAAGTGTGACCTTTGTAACAAGCCTTAAAGATGATTTGGCAAGGCGCGATTTTACAGTTAACGCAATAGCTTATAATAATACAAGCGGCTTGCAGGACTATTTTGGCGGCATAACTGATTTAAAGAACAGAGTTTTGCGTGCAGTAGGGGTCGCCTCCTCACGTTTCAGTGAGGATGCGCTTAGAATTTTAAGACTTTTCAGGTTTTCTAGTGTTTTATCCTTTGAAATTGAAAAAGAAACACTTTCTGCTGCAATAAAACTTAGCCAAAGCCTTGCAAATATTAGCCGCGAAAGAATAGCTACAGAGCTTAAAAAAGCGGTAATAGGTAAAAATGTTTCTGCATTAGAGCCGCTTATAAAATGCGGAGGTCTTGACTTTTTAAGTGTTAAAAAAGCTCCTGATTTTGAAATAATTAAAAAATGTAATGACACAGAAAAACTCGCACTTTTTTCATTTTTTTATCTTTCTGATTGCGATGTTTTAAAAATCAGCTCTGCTCTTAAGCTTTCAAACGAATATAAGGCATACTTTGAAAAAATGTTTGTTTTATGCAATTCCAAATTCCCAAAAAGCAAGCCAGAAATTAAGGAAATGCTAAAAAACTCTTCTGTAGAAATTTTTAGAGATTATCTTATTTTCAGTAAGGCACGCGGAAAAGACACCACGAAACAAGGTGTTATGTTAACCGAAATCTTTGAAAACAATGAGCCATATTTAGTGTCACACCTTAAAATCAGCGGTAAAGACCTTGAAGCCTTAGGCTTTAAAGGTGAAAAAATAGGGCAAATACTTGAAATATTACGAAAAACAGTGGTTGCCGAGCCGCAAAAAAACACATATCAGCAATTACTTGAAATCATTAAAACACTTTAACAAAAATAGGGTTAGTACCATAAAATGTACTAACCTTATTTTTTTATTTGGAATGATGATATGAAAAAAATTACCGTTATGGGCGGCGACAACCGCCTTAAAATACTAAAAGATGAGCTTTCAAAAAAAGGATACGCGGTAGACAGTTTGGGACTTTTTGAAGGTGACTTCGGGGAATATAAAACATCCGATATTATTATATTTCCCGTTCCCACCACAAAGGACGGTGAATATGTCTTCTGCCCGCTAACCGACAGAAAATTAAGTCTTGCAGAAATATCAGAAAATATATCTCCCCATCAACTGATTTTAAGCTGTAACTACACATTCCAAAACAAAAAATGTGTTGATTACGGTGCTTTTGACAGCTATGCTCTGCTCAATGCCGTTCCCACAGCCGAGGGTGCTATTAAAATAGCTATTGAAAACACGCCCTACACTATATGGCAATCAAAAATCCTTGTGATAGGCTACGGCAGAGTGGGTAAAATTCTTGCAAACCGTCTAAAAGCATTGGGCGCTGATGTAACTGTAAGCGCCAGAAAGCCTGCCGATTTCGGACTGCTTGATGCATTAGGTTTTGACTACATAAACACTGGTAGCCTTAACCTTGGCTCTTTGCGTTATGACATTATTTTCAATACTGTGGACGTTAAAGTAATAGAAGACAAAACCTTAGAAAAGCACATTTGCGATTTAATAATTGACCTTTCAACCTTCGGCGGAATGGACCTTAATGTTGCAGAAACCTGTGGAATAAAAGCAATAAAAGCACCTGGGCTTCCTGCAAAAATCGCCCCCGAAACCGCTGCAAAAATTTTATCGCAAACCGTTACTCACATTATAAATTCATACAATTAAAAGGTGAAAGCTTATGAAAAACATCACATTAGGTTACGCCTTTTGCGGTTCTTTCTGCACGATAAAGCAGTCATTGTCCTCGCTTCGTGCTCTCGTTGCATTAGGCTACAAGGTAAAGCCCATTATGTCGCAAATCGTATACTCAACCGATACACGCTTTGGAAAAGCCGAAGACTTGATAAAGGAAGTGGAAAACATTTGCGAAGAAAAGGTTATACACGATATTGCCGCCGCCGAACCGATTGGCCCTAAAAACTTACTTGATTTAATCGTGGTATCGCCCTGCACGGGAAATACTATTGCTAAAATCGCGCTTGGGATTACCGACACACCGGTCACGATGGCTGTAAAAGCCCATTTGCGAAACAACAAGCCCGTTGTTTTAGGAATTGCCACAAACGATGCTTTGGGGGCTAGTGCCAAAAACATAGGACTGCTTCATAATACACGTAATATATTCTTTGTTCCCTACCGTCAAGATGACCCGCACTCTAAGAATAATTCCCTAGTCTGCGATTTCGGACTTATTCCTCAAACAGTGGAATTAGCGCTCGAAAACACACAGCTTCAGCCCGTAATAATGTAAAAAATGCTCTTTGGCGTTGCCAAAGAGCATTTCGGGTTAAAGCTTTGAATAACCGTGACAGTTTATAAGCGCATCTATTTTTTTGCCCTCTTTACACATTGGACATTCATTTGGTGCATAAGATTTGTAATCAAGCAAATCATTAGGATTAAATACCGAATGAACGTGGAAACCGTCACATTCCTCAACTGTTGCGAAAATTGATGCAACACCTGATACCTCGCCACCGTAATATCTTACAGCATCGATAGCATTTTTAACAGTTTTACCCGTCGCCACCGAAACCGCAAGAATCAACACGTGTTTGCCTTGTATCATAGGAATTATGTTATCTCTGAAAAGAATTTGACCCGAATTTACCGTTTCGGGAGTTACAATATAAATTGTTTTGTGAGCATTCATATTAATAAAATCGGCTTTTGTGAGTTGCTCTGCAAGACAGGTGCCGATAACCTCTGTGCCGTCAAGACACAGAATTGTATCAACAACCGTACTGTGATAGTAATGCGAGCGAAGCTGTGTTGCTACAGCCTTAGCCTCTGAAAGACGGGACTTTTGTGCAACCACGTCTATGTAATAATTACTGTGACTGTTGCTTGTTGCAAAATGTCCACGTGCAACACGCAGATACAAATTTTCCTTCTTTGTTCCTATTTTGAAAATTTCAGGGGTTGGCATATTTAATTCCTCCGACCTTTTTATTTTATTGTACTATAATGTATGGGAATTTTCAAGAATTTATTTTAAGCAAACACGAATACAAAAAAGCCCACCTTATTCGGTGGGCTTAAAATTTAACTATTCTCGATTTCGGATATGCTATCCTCAATCATTTTGATTTTCTCAAGCACCTTTGCAAGACTTGCCTTTTGCTGTTCAACAAGATTTGCAGGCGCTTTAGCCAAAAATCCCTGATTAGAAAGCTTCTTTTCGAAAAATTCTCTGTCAACCTCTGCCTTTTTAAGCTCCTTTTTTAGCCTTTCAAGCTCAGCTGTAAAGTCAACAAGCTCCTTCATAGGCATATAAACAGTAGCGGCATCTGTAATAACACGAACAGAGCCTTCCGTCTCGAAACTGTCGCCTGCTTCAACCTCAGAAGCAAATGCCAGACGGCAAATGTAAGCCTCGCCCTTTAGGAATGTATCATTATCGTTTGACACAATCTGCACCTTAGCTTTGCGTGAGGGAGGCACGTTCATTTCTGCTCTTCTGTTACGTATTGCACGGATTACAGACATAATCTTTTCGAAATCTGCTTCTTCCTTTGCAAATTCAAATTCAACCTTAAATTCTGGCCACTTAGTCACCATAAGAGCAGGATCATCACCGTGAGGCATTGAACTCCATATTTCCTCTGTAATAAATGGCATAAAGGGATGTAAGAGAGCGAGTGTATTTGTAAATACATATACAAGCACGCTTCTTGCGGTGTTCTTAGCCTTTTCGTCATCACTGTTAAGACGAGATTTGCAGATTTCGATATACCAATCGCAGAAAATATCCCATATAAAGTCGTAAAGCTTCTGAACAGCAAGACCTAATTCATACTTATCGAGATTATCTGTAACCTCTGAAACCAAATTATTGTACTTAGATAAAATCCACTTATCTTCAAGTGCTAAATCGGAGATATTAAGCGGAATAATATCATCATTTTCAAGATTCATTAAAATAAATCTTGCGGCATTCCAAATCTTGTTTGCAAAGTTACGGCTTGCCTCTACCCTTTCAGGTAT
>CAYQFD010000003.1:0-5411 GCA_964416795.1 uncultured Ruminococcus sp.
TTGTTTTGTATTCTTTTAACTGTTGCTTTTTCCGTTGTTTTATTTTATACTAAATACTATATTCGAAATTCTAAGGAGAAATTATGTATAAGCTTATTAAAGAAGAGGGAAGCGCCAGACGAGCCGAGTTTGTTACCAACAGAGGTACTGTTCAGACTCCCGCATTTATGAATGTTGCAACCTGTGGGGCGATTAAAGGCGCGGTTTCGGCAGAGGATTTAAAAACGCTTGACTGTCAGGTAATGCTTTCTAATACCTATCATCTGCATGTGCGACCGGGTGACGAGTTAATTAAAGAATGCGGCGGTCTTCATAAATTTACAACTTGGGACGGTCCTATATTAACTGATAGCGGCGGCTTTCAGGTATTTTCTTTGGCTTCACTCAGAAAAATAGAAGAAGAGGGTGTGACCTTTGCAAGCCATGTTGATGGCAAGCGTATTTTTATGGGACCTGAGGAGAGTATGCAAATTCAGTCTAATCTAGCGTCTACTATTGCAATGGCATTTGATGAGTGTGTTGAAAACCCCGCTGAGCATTCATATTCCAAGGCTTCTTGCGAGAGGACAACCCGTTGGCTTAAGCGCTGTAAAGCCGAGATGTCAAGGCTTAATTCACTTGAAACTACCATCAACCGTGAACAGATGCTGTTTGGCATTAATCAGGGCTGTACCTATAACGACCTGAGAATTGAGCATATGAAAGAAATTGCAGAACTTGACCTTGACGGTTATGCAATTGGCGGTTTAGCGGTTGGTGAGCCTACAGAGGTTATGTATGATGTAATTGAACACGTTACACCTTATATGCCAAAGGATAAAATCAGGTATTTAATGGGTGTGGGCACACCTGCAAATATTCTCAACGCGGTTGAGCGTGGTGTTGATCTTTTCGACTGTGTTATGCCAAGCCGTAATGCCCGTCACGGACATTTGTTTACTTCTAAGGGCATTATTAATATAAACAATAAAAAATACGATAGGGATATGACACCTATCGATGAGAATTGCGATTGTCCTGTTTGCAGACGTTATTCTAAAGCATATTTAAGACATCTCTTAAAGGCAGAGGAAATGCTTTCGCAAAGACTTCTTGTTATGCATAATCTTTGGTTTTATAACCATTTAATGATTGATATCAGAAACGCGCTTGATGAGGGTAGATTCAACGAATTTAAACAGGAAAAGGAAATCATTTATTCCACAAGAATTTAATTATAAATTTTCCTTGCAAAAGTTGTCAATATATTGTATAATTTCATTTAGTAATTTTTTGGAGGTCTATTTAAATGAACTTTAATATTATTAACCTTGCTGCTGAAGCAAGCAATCAAAGCGGCGGTATGGGTATTGTCGGACTAATTGTTATGTATGCCGTAATTTTCGGTGCTATGTACTTTATCCTTATCCGTCCTCAGAAGAAAAAGCAAAAAGAAGAGAAGAAGATGCGTGAAAATCTTCAGGTTGGCGATGAGATAGTTACAATCGGCGGTATTTACGGCAGAGTAATTTCCTTAAAGGAAGATACTATTGTTATTGAATCACAGAGCGACCATTCTAAACTCACTGTTGCACGTTGGGCTTTACAGTCAAATCTCACCGTTCACGATGATGTTCCTACAAAATAATAGTTATAAAATTAACCCCTTCCGAATATAATTTACTGTTCGGGAGGGATTTTTTATGAAAAAAGAATTTAAAAATTCAAATTTTAAATACAAAACAATTATTTGGTCTGCAGTTTTAGGAATTTTTGTAACAGTGGCTTCAATGCTCATATTTGCAGTAATAATGTACCTTACAGAAGTAGGGTTCCAATATTCCTCACTTTTTGCTACTTTATCTGTAGCAGCAGGTCTTTTTATAGCCACATATTATGCCGCATTTAAAAAGAAAAGCAAAGGGTTTTTGACAGGAGTTCTAAGCGGCGGAATTACTTTTTTAATTGTTTTGTTAGTTTCGTTTTTTATAGATGACGGCTCATTATCCTATAACACACTTTTTCATCTTATAATTTTTATGCTTTCTGCAATTATCGGCGGGATTTTAGGTGTAAACAAAGCAAGTACTAAAAAGTTCATATAAAAAAGCCGTTCATAAGAATTATGAAACATCGCTTGATGCTGTACTTGAAATAACGCTTGAGGCTTCAGCTTGTGAGGTGAGTTCTACCTTTTTATTTAATACAATCTGAAGCTTATTTAAGCTGTTATTCTGAGTGTTGAGTGTCACAGTTTTTACGGCGTTTTCAGCAGTGTAATCCGAAAGCTCGGGATAAATAATTTCATACTCACCGTAGGGTAGCTTGTCAATCTGTGATTTACCGTTGCTATCTGTTACAGTGGGAGTATAAATGACACCGTTTGCCTTGTTTTTAAGCTTAAAAGCTAACGAAGAAAGCGCAGAGCCATCAGAATTCTTCGCACTAATTTCTAAGGAAGCCGAAAATCTGATGTTAGACGGTGTGGAAATAATTGCAAGCGGCCAGTGTGGGTCCGGTCCGCAATTCATACGTTCAATAGAGCAAAATTCAGGGCCGTTATCATTGCCAACGTGGACAACCCAGTGATTGCCGTTTTTGTAGCCTGTATAAATTGCAACGTGGCTACCGTAGGTTTTTGATTTCTTAACATCATAGCAAACTACGATTGAGCCAATCGGAATTTCCTTTTCGCTTTTAAAATTAATGAAGTTTGCATAACCGTGTGTTGCAGTAAAGGGAATTGATTCAGCATATCCCTTTTTAACCCAGTCGAGTGCGGCGAGATACCAATCATTAGCACTGTAAGACTTTGCGGGACGGGTGAGGGAGGAGGTGTCAATTCCAGCAACATTTGGGAGATAGTTAAAATACACATAGGTTACAAACGAGGCGCAAACAAGACCTTTACGCTCAAAGGCTGCAATATCAGGCTTGCCTTGTGCGTTTGTTTCGTAACCGCTCGAACCGCCGCCATAACCTATTTTAGAAAGATAACCAAGCCCTCTTTTTTGCGATGCCAAAATATAAACCCATCTGTTACCGTCAGCAGTATGCTTTGCAAGATTGTAGCCGGTATAAACCAATGAATCAACAAACAGGTTGTCTGTAATATCAAGGTTTGTGTTATATTTATATCCCGAAGCAGCAATATCAGCAGGAGTAGTGCTAGTCTGCGGTACAGTGCTTGTAACGGCAGAGGTTACAGGCTTTTCAGAAACAGTTTGTGTGGGTGCGCTTGAAACAGTGCTCTCTGCAGAAGATACTTCACTTGACACTGTTTCTTCTTCGCTTGATGCCGCGGCAGAAGATGTTTCCGTTTTGCTTTCCGCCGAAGAAACAGCATTATCGGATGCAGTGTTTTTATCAGAGCAGCCTGAAGCTGTAATCAACAGCACACAAGTTAAAATTAGACAGATTACCGTGTTCAGTAATTTACGTGAACGCATAATATAAACTCCTTAATTTTTAATAGCCAACGGCAATATTTTAAAACTTTCCGAACAAAAAGTCAAGCACCTGATTTTTCAGGTGCCCATGAAATCTATTAAATGCTTATTAAGTTTTGCTACAGGAAGTCCTACAACATTAAAATAGTCGCCAACTATTTTCTTTACAAGTAAAGCGCCTTTGCCCTGTATTCCGTATGCGCCCGCCTTATCGTATGGCTCATCAGTGTTGAGATATTTTTCAATTTCACTCTCACTCAAAGGAAAAAATTCAACCTCAGTAATTTCCGAAAAGCTTTTGATTTTGTTTCCGTTCATCAGGCAACAGCCCGTAACAACGAAATGTGTTTTGCCCGAAAGCGTTGAAATCATTCGTCTGGCTTCAATGCGGTCTTTAGGCTTGCCTAAAATTTCATTATCAACAATAACACAGGTATCGGCGCCGATGACAAGATGATTTTTATGCGATTTTGCAATATCCTCAGCCTTTATTTTAGCTAAATGCTCTGCAACCTTAAATACATCAAGGTTTTGTGGGATAATTTCCTCAGCATTCGAGGGCAAAATGTCAAATTCTTCTAAAATTATTTTTAGCAGTTCTTTTCGTCTGGGAGATGACGAGGCTAAAATAACATCAAAATTTTCCATTTTATATACCCTCTGAGAAAGGCTCGGCTTCCTGTTTGTTAATGATTTCAACATGCTTATTATACTCAGCAACAGAAAACCTGCAATGATAGAGATATGACAAAATCATATATGGCAACGTTAATATAATCGGAAAAACAAAGAATGAAACAATTATCCAACCAAGGAAGCTTACACACAGAAAGACAAAGTCAATTCCCGATTTTTTAGAGATTATGTCAGACATATGGATTGCTTCCTCTGTCTCCATATTCTCATCGCTTATACAAAGCATAGGAGCTATATAGAATTTTAGCATCATAAACAAAAGCAAAACTATGCCAAAGGTTAGTATACCGTTAAAAATCGGTCCTAAATTACCCGCCCATAAAGGCATCGGAATATCAAAAAATTCATAAAAGAACTCTCCGGATAGAATTTTAATAAGAATTGCAGGGGTGAAAAATACTATTCCGCGTACAAATGCCTTGTAAAGTAAGATTAAAAGAAGCTTAAGTATTTTTAGGTACTCTGTTTTGGAAGAAAAATAGTGAAATACCGAAATTGGATTATCCACAACGCCTAGAATTATGCGCCAATTATATCTTAGCAACCCAAAAAGCAAAGGTATGAACAGAAAGAAGATAAGTAGATAAAAAGCAATATTAGCTGCAATTTTTAAATTTGCATACAAAAATAATGATGACGCTAAATTACAACAAAAGTATGCGAAAATTACTATCAGGCCTGCAAATAGACAGGGTAAAAGATTTGCTTTGAGGGTTGTCAATGCGGTCTTTTTAACCGCTTTACTTCCTGCGGACATAATTTAATCACCTTGCATTAAAAATTCTGGTTATATTTTATCACAGTATATTGTAATATTCTTGGCTAAAATGTTAATTTTGCGTAATTAGCCATAATTTTCTTAGTGCCCACATTTTCAAATGCGATTTCAAGCATAGTATCAGGTCCTGTGGGAGTCACAGAAATAATCATACCTTTACCGAAGGTTTTATGAGAAACCTGTTGACCTACGCTGTAAACCACCGAATCTGCAGAAGTCGGCTGTGTGGGTTTTCCGATACCAAAGGAATTTGAATAAGTATTTGCTTTTGTTTTAGAAACGGTGGGAGATGCGGTATAATGCTTGACGAAACCTACACATTCGCAAAATTCCTCGGGGATTTCTTTTACAAAGCGGGAGGGCAGATTACGGCTTGTCATACCGTAGAGCATTCGCATATAAGTATTGGTAACAAAAAGCTTTTTTTTGGCTCTGGTAATCGCCACATAAGCCAAGCGGCGTTCTTCTTCAATTTCTGCTTCGCCGCCGTAAATTGACTGATTACCTGG
>CAYQFD010000003.1:5511-6749 GCA_964416795.1 uncultured Ruminococcus sp.
GCTTCCTCGCGCTCATCGCCCGCTGTGTAAACGGTTATTTTTTCACCGTCACCGTTTTCGGTCCAAAGTGTTTTACCTTTTCTGCCCTTGTTATTTGAAATCACCTTGTTTGCAGCACCCAAAATGTTTGAGGTTGAACGGTAGTTTTGTTCGAGTCTTATTGTTTTAGCGCCCTTATAATGTTCTTCAAAATTAAGTATGTTTTCAATAGTAGCACCTCTGAAGCGGTAAATACTTTGGTCGTCATCACCCACAACACAAATATTGTTTTCGCCCGACGCTAAAAGGCTTACAAGCCTATACTGTGCGTAGTTAGTGTCCTGATACTCGTCTACCATAACGTACTTGAATTTATTGGCATAATAATCCAGTACTTCGGGGTTGTTTTCGAGTAATTTGACGGTATAATTAATCATATCGTCAAAATCCATCGCATCGGCTTTTTTAAGACTTTTTTGATAAAGAGTATATAACTGTGCAATGGTTTTAAGCCTGAAATCATTCCCCACAGATGCGGTAAATTCAGCAGGAGTAATCAGCTTGTCCTTTGCATCTGAAATTGCAGCCAAGACTGATTTATGTGGCACAAACTTATCATCAATATTGTTTTGCTTCATTATTTCTTTCATAAGTCGGCGTTGGTCATCAGTATCGTAAATAGTGAAATGAGAGGTAAAACCGATTAAATCGGCATTTCTTCTTAAAATCTTTCCGCAAACCGAGTGAAAAGTGCCTGCCCATATATCATTACCCTGTTCGCCTAGCTTGGCTATTATTCTTTCTTTTAGCTCGCCTGCGGCTTTATTTGTAAAGGTAATTGCAAGAATCTGCCAAGGATTAACAGTGTTTACAGCAAAAACTCTGTCAGGCACGTCATCTGCTTCGTTGGTTAAAAAAGCATTTCCTAATTTTATATCCTCATCAGTATAATAGGGGATAAAATCACTGTTATAGGCGTTACCGAACTTCACAAGATTTAATATTCGGTTTACAAGAACAGTAGTTTTTCCACTTCCTGCACCTGCAAGAACAAGCAAAGGACCGTCAACAGTTGTAACGGCACTGAATTGGCGGTCATTCATTTTGCCAAAATATTTCTTTATTATTTCACGTCTTAAACTTAAAAAATCCATATTCTAACTCCATTATATGATACTAAATTATAATACTATTTTATTCATTGATTGTCAAACAAAAATAATCTTGAAATTTTTGTTGCATTCTGTTATACTTTGGAT
>CAYQFD010000003.1:6849-22066 GCA_964416795.1 uncultured Ruminococcus sp.
ACTTCTTCAAAAGAGCAAAGCAGTTCTTCATCTGCATCAAGTGTGATATCCTCCACTACCCAAAGCGTGACTGACGAAGAACTAATAGGAATGGATGATGTTGATTTCTCCAATGCTTCAGAAACCACTTCGGGAAGTGTATCATCAACTTCACAACAGGTTGATAACGATGCCGACGAGCAGAATGTGAAAAAGACTGATAATAAAATTATTATTGTCAGTGTTGCTGTAGGTGCGGTAGCATTATTGTTGATTGGCGCCGCGGTTTTTGTGGTTTTAAAATTTAAGAAATAAGGTAATAAAAAAATGTCAATAGGATTTAAAAAGAGTCTGTTCGGCTTTAACTGTGCTGATGTTATCAGTTACATTGATAAGACCCATAAAACCTTTACGGAAAAGGAAAAAAAGTTAACCTCAAAAATTGATCTTTTAGAAAAAGAGGTCGAGCTTGTTAAAGAGGACAGGGAAAGAATAACTTTTGAAAAACAAGAGATTGAGGCTAAGCTTAACGAGTTTTATGCAAAATATGATGAAATTGAGCGTCTTTCTGAAAATATAGGTAAGCTTTACCTTGTGGCACAGGAAAATGCAAAAGCCATTATTGAAAATTCCGAAATCAGTGCAAAAATCATTAATGAAGAGGTAAGCCGCAATCTTTATACGATTGATGAGGCACACGAATCTCTTTCAGAGCTTCGAAAGAATATAAGTAGAACCTCACAGGATTTTGTTAGTGAGGTTGAAGGTCTTATGTCTTCATTAACACTCACAAAGGAACAAATAGCAGAAAAAACCGAAGCGGCAGTTAGCGCTAAAGAAAAATTTGAAGAAATATACGAAAGTATCGTAAAATAAAATATTATTATTTAAATCCTCACTTTTGTGAGGATTTTTTGTTGAAAAATTGATTATATAATGTTATTATATAATATTATATAACCTAATTAAAGAGGCGGTGAGAATATGGGCTTTAAAAAATGGGTAGTTTCAGCAATTGACAAAGAGCTTGCTAAGGAATTAAGTGCTGAATGTGAAGTTGAGCCAATTGTTGCTTTAATTTCTGCTGCGCGCGGATATACTGACGTTTGCGAGCTTGAGCAATTTTTGTCAGACGAGCCATATTTTACTGACCCGTATTCTATGGCTGATATAGGGCTTGCCGCCGAGGTTATAAATACTGCTATTGAGAATGGCGAAAAAATCGCGGTTTACGGTGACTATGACTGTGACGGTATAACAGCGACAGCCTTGCTTATTAATTATCTCAGAAGCCGCAATGCTGACTGTATATATTACATTCCCGACCGTTTTGTTGAGGGCTACGGTATGAACGCGGATGCGGTGAAACAGCTCCATTTGAGCGGTGTAAAGCTTATTATTACTGTTGATAACGGTATTGTCAGTTTTGAAGAGATAAAGCTAGCAAAATCGCTTGGAATGAATGTTGTCGTAACTGACCACCATTTACCAAAGGATACTTTGCCTGAGGCTCTGGCCGTTGTTAATCCTCATAGACAGGACTGTATGTCTGAATTTAAAGATATTTGTGGTGCAGAGGTTGCTTTCAGGCTTATTTGTGTTTTAGAGCAGAAAGAACCCGAAGAATTAATTTATGATGTTTCAGATATTTTATCGGTTGGTGTAATTGCCGATATAATGCCGCTTACACTTGAAAACCGAAGCATTGTAAAATGCGGAATTGAAAAAATCAAAAGCAATGCTAATCTCGGTATTTCAACTTTGCTAAATATTGCGGGTATTGACCGAAACAATATTAATTCCTCAAAAATTGCTTTTGGTATATGTCCCAGAATTAATGCGGCTGGCAGAATGGGAAAGGCAGACCGTGCTGTCGAACTGCTTACCACAAACGATACTATGACTGCCTTGAAGCTTGCTAATGAAATCGACAGCGATAATGCTTTGCGACAGCAGATTGAAAAAAAGATTTTTGCTGAAGCGGTTAAAAAAATAGAAAACGATAAACTTAAATTTGACCGTGTAATAGTAGTTGACGGTAATGAATGGCATCACGGTGTAATTGGCATTGTAGCATCAAAAATCGCTGAAAAATACGGTACGCCTACAGTTCTGATATCTACCGACGGTGAAATTGCATCAGGCTCAGGCAGAAGTATTGAGGGCTTTAACCTTTACGATGCTATTAATTCCTGTAATGATTTATTGCTTAAGTTCGGCGGTCATTCACAGGCGGCAGGTATTACAATTAAAACGGATGATATCCCTGAATTTAGAAAAAGAATCAATCAGTTTGCTTTTTCTAAAGAGTTTGTGCCACCTGTTTTAAAACTCGACTGCAAGCTGAATCCCTCGGCGCTATCCCTTGACCTCGCATTTGCGCTTGAAGCTTTAGAGCCGTTTGGTGTTGGAAATAAAACTCCGCTTTTTGGAGTTTACGGGGTAAGGCTAGAAAGAATTATGCCAATAGGCGATAATAAGCATTTAAAACTCCTGTTTTCTAAGGGAAACAATTCGTTTCAGGCACTGCTTTTCGGTGTATCGACTAATAGCTTTTGCTTTGAAACGGGCGATACTCTTGATGTTGCAGTTACGGCAGAACCTAATTATTTCAAAGGTGAATATTCTCTTTCTGTACAGATAAAAGCAATCCGTATGAGCGGTACAGATGATGACATACTTTTTGGCGGTTTGGTGGCATATAATGATTTTTGCAGTAACAGAGAATTTAATGCTAAAATTCTCACACCGACAAGGGAAGAGGTTGGAATAATTTATAAAGCGATTATCGAAGCCCCTGTAAGTGAAGACAGAATCAAATATTTATTCGTAAACAGCATTGGTTTAGGGAAAACTTTAATTTCTATAAAGATTCTTATAGAATTGGGATTAATTGTAGAAAGTAATGGATTTTATAAACACATTCCAAATGCAACAAAGACCAATCTTATAAACTCAAAGACCTATAAATTATTACTTGAAAGGAGCGGTGAAAATGCTTGAACGACATTTAATGGACTATGAAGAATTAAAACAACTGATGGACGATTTTGGCGGTAACTATGATTATGATATGGTTAAACGCGCATTCAGCGTTTGTGTCACCGCCCATGACGGTCAGAAAAGATTCAGTAATGAGGATTATTATATTCATCCCTTTAATGTTGCAAAAATCATCGTAAAATTGGGTATGGATTCGCAGTCGATTACTGCTTCTTTGCTTCACGATGTTGTTGAGGACACCGATACAACTGTTGAAGAAATTAAGAAGGATTTCGGTCCTGAGGTAGCTCTCTTGGTTGACGGTGTGACTAAAATCGGTAGACTTAACTTTTCAACTAAGGAACAGCAACAGGCAGAAAGTTTAAGAAAAATGCTTATTGCTATGGGACAGGATATAAGAGTAATAATTATCAAGCTTGCTGACAGGCTTCATAATATGCGTACTCTTGATGCAATGCCCGAGCAAAAGCAGAGGGATAAATCGGTTGAAACGCTTGAGATTTATGCCCCTATTGCTCACAGGCTTGGTATCAGGCCTGTAAAGGAAGAGCTTGAAGATTTAAGTATTAAGCACCTAGACCCTGTAGCCTATGCAGAAATTGAAAAATCTCTTTCGCTTCATAAAAAGGAAAGAGAGCAGGTTTTAGAGGAAATTAAGCTTAAAATAGCCGACAGATTAAAGGTAGAAATGCCCGATGTCAAAATGTCGTTTCAGGGCAGAGTTAAATCTATTCATGGCATATACCGAAAAATGTATATGCAGGAAAAGGATTTTGACGAAATTTACGATATCTATGCCATAAGAATTATAACTGACACTGTTGCTGACTGTTATAATATCTTAGGTATAATGCACGATATGTTCAGACCTATTCCTAATAGATTTAAGGACTATATTTCTACACCTAAGCCTAATATGTATCAGTCCCTTCATACTACTGTTATTGGAAGAACGGGTGTGCCCTTTGAAATTCAAATTCGTACATTTGATATGCACCACACTGCCGAGTTCGGTATTGCGGCGCATTGGAAATATAAAGAGGGAATACAGGGTAGTGATAAGAACCTTGAAGAGCGCTTGGCTTGGATTAGACAAATACTCGAAAGCCAGAACACCTCTGCAGATGAAACCGATATTGTGCGCAGTATTAAGGTTGACCTTTCTCAAGAGGATGTTTTTGCGGTTACTCCAAAGGGAGATGTTATAAATCTTCCTGTAGGCGCTACTGTTGTTGACTTTGCTTTTGCTATACATTCGGCTGTTGGTATCCGTATGGTAGGTGCTAAGGTTGACGGTAAAATCGTGCCAATTAACCATGAGATTAAAACAGGTGAGGTAATAGATATACTCACCACCAATCAAGCAGGTCACGGACCTAGCCGAGATTGGCTTAATATTGCCGTTACCTCTCAGGCAAAGGCAAAAATCAGGTCTTGGTTCAAAAAAGAAAAGCGTACCGAAAATATTGCCGCAGGTAAGGTTGATTTCGAAAAAGAACTGCGCAGAAACGATATTAAAATTCCAGAGAGTGAATATGATTCTTATATTGAGGATTTTGCAAGAAGAAACCGCTTTGCAAGCGGTGAAGAGTTCTTTGCTGCCATTGGTTACGGTGGAATTTTGCTTTCGAAAATCATTCCGAGAATTAAAGAAGAATTTAATAAAAAGCAGGCAGTTAAAAAAGCGCCAAGTATTGTACCTATTACCGAAAGTAAGGTTGCCAAGTCTTCCGAGGGTGTTATTGTTGACGGTATTGACAACTGTCTTATCAAGCTTTCAAAATGCTGTGCACCGCTTCCTGGGGACGATATTATAGGCTTTATCACACGCGGACACGGTGTTTCAATTCACAAACGCGATTGCAATAATGTTCCAAAGAATATTGCAAACAGTCCCGAGCCTCAGCGTTGGATAGGTGCGCATTGGGGTGCTAAGCACACAGAGTCGTTTACCTCTGCTATTCAGGCTATGTTTATTGACCGCGACGGTATTGTAATTGATGTTATGAACGCTATAAACAATATGCGTGTACCTGTACACAGTATTAATGCCCGCGAGATGAAAGACGGCAACTGTATGGTGACTGTAACTGTCAGTGCTGAAAGTGTTGAGCATTTAAGAAGTATTATTGCACGTATTGAAAAGATACCAGGTGCATTCTCGGTAGAAAGGATTAATCAGTAAAATGAAGGCAGTAATTCAGCGTGTTTCATACGCGAGTGTAGAGGTTGACGGTGAAATTGTAGGTTCTTGTAAAGAGGGATATTTGGTTTTATTCGGTGCGGCAGAGGGCGATACCGCCGAAGATGCTGAGCTTTTAGCCCGTAAAACTGCAAATCTTCGCATTTTTTGTGATGAAAATGATAAAATGAATCTATCAATTTTAGACATTGGCGGCGAAATTCTTGCAATTTCACAGTTTACATTATTGGCAGATGTTAAAAAAGGTAACCGACCATCTTTTATCAATGCTATGGAGCCTGAAAATGCTAATAAGCTTTATAAGATTTATTGTGAAAAGCTTCGCGAAGCGGGAGTTAAAAAGGTTGATGAGGGTATTTTTGGCGCCGATATGAAGGTGAGCCTTTTAAACAACGGACCTGTTACAATTCTTTATGACACTGATATCTGGAAAAAATGAGGTAAATTATGAAGATTCAAACCCTTGTTCTTGATAACACAAACTGTTATTTACTTTCAAATGACAGTACGGCTATTGTAATAGACCCAGGTTATAGAAGCGATATCACAGAGAGATTTTTAAAGGAAAACTCCCATAAGGACCGACTAATTCTGATAACTCACGGACATTTTGACCATATAGGTGACGCAAAAAGACTGCGAGAAGAATGCGGTGTTAAAATAGCAATAGGCGCTCTGGATAATCCTGCACTTTCGGACAGTATCGTTAATGAGGGTGCTACTTTCGAAATTTATACCGAACCTTTTTCGGCAGACATTCTGATTAACGACGGTGATGTTTTAAAGGTTGGCGACACCGCTATTAAAGCATATCATACTGAAGGTCATACTGTTGGCGGTATGTGTTATCTAATAGACGGCAATTTGTTTACAGGTGACGTTCTTTTTTACCGTGGCTTTGGCAACACCTGCTTTCACGGGGGAAGCCGAAGAAAAATAGTAGAATCACTTACAATGCTTTTTAACTCTTTTCCTTTTGATACACCTGTGTATTCGGGCCACGGACCTGTAACTACTATTGGCAGTGAAAAAATTTATTACGGAAGATAAAAATGAAACTTTGTTTAATCAATCATTCTTTCAGGTACGAGCTTGAAAAATTAGTGCGGATTTTTTTGCCGTTTGAAAAAATTGAATTTTTTGACACAAAAGAACTGTCTGAGAGTTTGGCTATTACTGAAATTCAAGAAAATAAAGCTATTGCACAGTTAACATTAGAAGGTAAAAGGGCAGAAAGGGAATATATAATTAAGGATATAACTGACCTTAAAGAGTGCGAGCTTGTGCTAGCAACAGCGCTATTTGACTGTTTTGAGGAAATTACTGGTTATTCGTCACAGTGGGGACTGCTTACGGGTGTTCGCCCTGCAAAGCTGTTCTCACGCTTGTCTCAAGTAGATGGCGAAGCGAATACGCTTAAGTATTTTAAAGATATTTTAAAGGTATCCGACAATAAAATTTCACTTTGTAAGGAAACTCATAGCGGTGAGCAAAAAATCATTGCTAAGTCCACTGGTGATTCCTACAGCTTATATATTTCTATTCCTTTTTGTCCTACAAGATGTGCTTACTGCTCATTCGTTTCGCATTCGGTTGATAAGGCAAAAAAGCTGATACCCTCATATATTGAAAAGCTTTGTGAAGAAATTAAGGTTACAGCGGAAATAGCAAAGCGCAACCGCTTAAAGCTCAGGACAATTTATATAGGCGGAGGCACCCCTACTGCAATTACCGCTGGGCAGCTAAAAGCATTAATGCAAACCGTTAAGGAAAATTTCAATCTTTCAAAGGTTTTGGAATATACTGTAGAGGCTGGCAGACCCGACACTGTAACTGTAGAGAAATTAAGGGTTATCAAGGAATTCGGAGCTACGAGAATAAGCATTAATCCACAGACAATGAATGATAATGTGCTCGAAGTAATAGGAAGAAAGCATACTGCTAAGGACACTGAAAATGCCTTTTTACTTGCGCGTTCTTTAGGACATAATAACATCAATATGGACTTAATAGCGGGATTACCTGAGGATACGCTTGAGAGCTTTAAAAATTCGCTTGATAAAGTTTTGAGTTTGTCACCCGAAAGTGTTACCGTACATTCGCTTTCAATGAAGCGTTCTTCAGCCCTTAATGTAAACGGTATACTTCCTGAAACCAAGGTAGGAAATATTGCTTCGCAAATGGTTGATTTTGCAAGAGAAAAATTGACACATAACGGTATTTTTCCGTATTATATGTACAGACAGAGTAAAACTGTGGGTAATCTTGAAAATGTCGGTTACGCAAAGCGAGGTTTTGAATGCCTTTACAATGTTTATATTATGGACGAAACGCATACTATTCTTGCTTGTGGCGCTTCTGCTGTTACAAAGCTTCGCGAGCCTAACGGAGATTATATAGAAAGAATCTTTAATTACAAATACCCTTATGAATATATTGACAGATTTTATGAAATATTATTGCGAAAGGTCGGTATAGATTCTTTCTACGCTAAATACGGTTTTACAAATTAATAATTTATAGGTAATGGAAAATATTATAAATAAAAGGAGAATTATTATGGATTTTTTTGACAACGCAGTAAATAAAGCTAAGGAAGTATTTGATGTTGCTTACAAAAAGACAAACGAGGTTGTAACAACACAGAAGCAAAAATTTGATGTTGCTTCTGTTGAAAGTAAGCGCAACAAGGATTATATGCAGCTTGGTGAAATTTATTTTAATATTTTAAAGGATACTGAAATTGAGGATGAGAGAGTCAGAACATTAGTTGAACAAATTAATGAAAAAAACGAAAAAATCCAAGAGCTCACAGATGAAATTAATGCGGCAAAAAACAAGAAAATCTGTCCTAACTGTAGTGCGAGTATAGACGAAAATTCTATTTACTGTAACGTTTGCGGTGCGAAAACAGTTTTCGACAGTGAAGAGGAATAATATGGATAATTTAAAAATAGGTATTGTTGTTGCTGATATCGATGAATACACCCCCTTAGCAAACCACATTGAAAACGGTGTCTACACAGAATATTCATTTTTAGGCCGTAAGGGACATAAATTTTCCGTTGAAACAAGCTTTGGCAAGGCTGAGGTTATTTCCTTGCATTGCGGAATCGGGAAGGTAAACGCAACTGCGGCGGCAATGCATCTTGTTGATATTGGTTGCAACTGCTTACTGAATTACGGCTTGTCGGGTGGTATCAGCGGCGTAAAGCGTAATGATTTGTGTCTTACAAACCGTTTTTTAGAGCATGATTTTGACCTTAGCGGAATAGGGTACAAGCCCTGTGAAAAGCCGTCGCAAAAGTATATTTATGATGCAAGTATTGAGCTTATAAATATTGCAAAAGAGGTAATACCTGATGCTAAAATCGGTACTGCTGTTACAGGGGACAGGTTTATTTGCGATGCTGTAGCACGTGATTTTTTTAAAAATGAATTTAAGGCTATGTCCTGTGATATGGAAACTGCCGCAATCGCATACATAGCCGAGTTTTCAAAGGTGCCTTTGCTTTGTCTTAGAAGAATTTCAGATGATGCAGGCGATGATGCACTTGACAGCTACCGCGAGATGAATACCTCGGGTGAAACTGTGCTTTGCGACCTTGTAATTGAGATTATCAAGAAGATTTTAGAAAATTATGGAAAATAATAAACAGCAGTCGTTAAAGCAGGGGGCATATATTATGCTCTTTACTGCCGTTTTAACAAAAATAATCGGCGCTCTTTTTAAAATTCCGTTGTCGCAGGATTACTGCTTAGGTGATTTAGGCTTTGGTTATTTTTCAGCCGCTTATGACCTTTATACACCAATTTCAACACTGGCTATTTCAGGATTTCCGCTTGCAATCTCGCAGATAATTGCCAATTTTTCGGCACAGGGAAAGTTTGCAGAGATTAGCGAGGTATTTAAAAGCTCAAAAAAGGTTTTGCTTATTATCTCTTTAGCCGAGTTATTTTTAATTTCTGCTATTATTGTTCCTTTTTCTAACCTTACCGATTCTTCAGGAAACGGAATTTACAGTTTGGCTGCAATTCTGCCTGCTGTTATTATTTCGGCATTTCTTTCACTCTACCGAGGATATTTTGAGGGCTTTTCAAATATGAAGCCACCTGCGGTTTCTAATATAATAGAGGCATTGGGCAAGTTGTTTCTGGGATTTTCCTTTGCGTTTATCACGCTTAAAATCACGAATAATGTCGCTTTGGCGGCGGCAGGCGCACTGCTTGGAATTTCGGTAGGTCTTTTAATTTCACTTGCTTATATAAGTGTTAAATATAAAAAAAGTATCGGTACGGTAAATTCTCACACCCACGACTTAAGCGAGGATTTTTCTTCGAAAGGTCTTATGCGCGATATTTTCGCTGTTATGCTGCCTGTGGGGCTATCTTCTCTTGCGGGAAGCTTTGTATCATTAATAGATACTCTCACTGTAAGAGTGCAATTAACAGCACAAATAAACGCTGGTGATTCTGTTATTGCCGAAATATATAAATCTCTTATGAATGATATGGCAATAACATCTGATTCACTGTTGCCGACGGTACTTTACGGTATAAAAGGTAAGGCATTTACGCTCTTTAATATAGTTTTAACTCTTACTATGGCTTTAGGGGTTAGCGCGGTTCCTACAATTGCTAACTTAAAGTCAAAGAATGATAAAGAGGGAATGCTTAATAATGCAAATGCCTCGCTCAAAATTACTACGCTTGTCTGCTTTCCTGTATCGGCAGGGTTTATAGCGGTTGGTGAAGAGCTTATGTCGTTGTTATACGGTAATGATTTATCCTCGGTGATTGGCGGTAAAATGCTCGCAATATACGGAATTGCTACTGTCTTTGCCGGCGTTTCGATAGTTCTTGGTAACATATTACAGGGAATGGGAAGTAATACCGCAGTTTTTAAAAATATATGTGCGGGTGTGTTAATAAAGGTTATATTTAATTTAATACTAACTGCAGTTCCTACTTTAAACATATATGGCTGTTGCATTTCAACATTTATTTGTTATTTATATATTTTTGTAATGCATTTAATTTACCTCTACAAAAGCTGTAAGAAATTGCCTGAAAGAAATATTTTTTTAAAACCGCTCGCAGCTGCTGTTTCCTGTGGGATTTCAGCCTTCGCAATCACAAGGCTTTCTTCAAATTCTTTAATTATAATGCTTAGTATCATTGTGGCTGCAGTCGTATATTTTGCGGTTTTATTACTTTTAAAGTTTTTTTCTTTGGAAGATTTTGTGTCTTTGCCATTTGCCGAAAAAATCATCCATATGTGCAAAAAGCTCAAAAAAGTGTGTTTTTTGAGCGAAAAATAGGCCATTTTTTATTTTTTATGCCAAAAATTTTTGTCAATTAATTAAATGTGTTGATTTTTTAAAAAAGTATGTTAAAATTATAATGCAAGCATTTGACGATAATACTTGTATGAGTATGTTAAAAAATTTATGGAGGTTCTAATAATGAACAAGACAGAATTAATCGCAATCATTGCCGACAAGGCAGCTATTTCTAAGAAGGACGCTGAAAAGGCTCTCGCAGCTTTCATTGACACAGTCGCTGACACACTCAAGAAGGATGAAAAAATCCAGCTCGTTGGTTTCGGTACATTTGAGACTCGCGCACGTGCTGCAAGAACAGGTATCAATCCTCAGACAGGTAAGAAGATTGAAATCGCTGCTTCTAAGAACCCTGTATTCAAAGCAGGTAAAGCTCTTAAAGACGCTGTAAAATAATATTTTACATGCTGTGGCCGTCCTAATAAGGACGGCTATCTTTTTGTTAGGTGAATTTATGAGGTTAGACAAATATTTAAAAGTTTCAAGAATTATTAAAAGACGCACTGTTGCTAACGAAGCCTGTGATGTCGGCAGAGTTTTGGTAAATTCAAAGCCAGCCAGAGCATCGTATGATATAAAGGTTGGCGATGTTATTGAAATTACTTTTGGCACGCGTCTTTTTAAGGCAGAGGTTTTGGCAGTTGAAGAAACTGTTAGAAAAGATGACGCTTCTGCACTTTATAAAATTATTGAATAAGAATAACACTCCTAAAATATATTTTAATGAAGATATATTTTGGAGTGTTTTATTTTGGATGAAAATATCAATTTTAATCACAGCGTAATTATGGAAGACCGTAAAAAGCTAACATTGACGGGAATTAAAAATGTTGTAAATTTTGATGACGAAACCTTGATTTTGGATACTTCGTACGGAAAGCTTGTTATCAAGGGCTCTGGGCTTCACATTATACAGTTTAATACAGATTCGGGAGATTTATCGGCTGAGGGAAGGGTACACGCACTTATTTACACTGCAGAGGAAAAGAACAGTAATTTTTTAAGTAAAATTTTCAGGTAGACTTATGTGGGAAATTAATAACAGCTTACAAATTTTAACCTTCATTAGAGCGGTTGTATTCGGGATAATAATTTGTATTGTTTATGATATTATGCGAAGCTTTAAAACGGTTTTTAAATTTTCTGATTTTTCTATAGTTGTTTCGGATATTTTGTTTTGTGTATGCCTTACACCGTTTATATTTTGTTTTTTGCTTGCCACTACAAACGGTGAACTTCGCGGTTATGTAGCTGTGGGTATTTTAACAGGTTTTTTTGCTATTAGACTCACTGTTTCTAAATTTTTAAATAAAATATTGTGCTTTATATTGTCAAAGATTACTTTCGTTTTTTGTGCTTTGAATAGGCTGATTTTGCAGTTCTGGCGGTTAATACAAGGCGTTTTTATGAAAAATTCGAAAAAACCGCTTATTTTGTGCAAGAAAATGATAAAATCCTTTAAAAAACTCTTGAAAAAGCGGTAATGCTTGTTGTATAATACGAGGGTATAATTAATTTGTTACGGGGATTTGAAAAATATGAAGCGTAGACAGAATAAAAGCATTATATTAAGGCTTATTGTTTTGGTTTTTTGTGCCTATTTTGTTGTGACCTTAGCGGGACTTTGGAATAATCTGCGAGAAAAGCAACAAGAACTTGCAACATTAAAGCTTGAATATGACCAACGTGTTAACGATGTTGAGGAGCTTAAGGCGCTGCTTAGTGCAGAGTCTGATACCGAGCTTATCGAAAAAGCGGCTCGCGAACGCTTGGGTTATGTTTATTCTAACGAACAAATTTTTATTGATATTTCCGGCAATTAAATGATTTTGAGGGTTTTTTAGGAGGATTTCTTTTTTCTATGGAAATTACTGTGGGACAAATTGTTGAAGGCAAAATTACTGGTATCACCAATTTCGGTGTTTTTGTTGATTTGGGTGAGGGTAAATCCGGATTAGTACATATTTCTGAAGTTTCAAGAACTTTTGTTAATGATATTAAAGAGATTTTTAAAATAGGCGATACTGTTAAAATGAAGGTTTTAACTGTAGGTGACGACGGTAAAATTTCACTCAGCATTAAACGTGCTTTAGAGCCTGAAGAAAGAAAACCGCGCGAGCGTAGAGAGCGCCGCAATTCACCGCCACCAAAGCCTGACGGTTCATATACTTGGATGCCTAAAAAGGCAGAGCCGGCTTCGTTTGAAGAAATGATGAATCGTTTCAAACAGACAAGCGATGAGAAATTCTCGGATTTAAAGCGTAAAAATCCTGAAGCAAAGCGTTCAAAACGCGGAGCTATGAGATAATTTTTTCTTTACTACAACTAGCGGACATTCTGTAAAGGAATTGGTCCGCTTTCTTTTTAAGATTTTTTATAGAGGTTAAATAATGGATAAATTCAATTTAGTAGCACCTTGTCTTTTTGGAGTTGAGAGTATAGCGGCAGATGAGTTTCGCCGTATGGGATTCTGTGATATTATAACAGAAAACGGCAGAGTTTTGCTTTCGGGTGACAGTAATATGATTGCTCGTGCTAATATTTGTTCGCGCTTTACAGAGCGTATTATGATTAATGTAGGGGAATTTTCAGCTGTTACATTCACCGAGCTTTTTGACGGTGTTAAGGCGCTTCCTTGGGAGGAATACATTGGAAAGGATGATGCTTTTCCTGTAAACGGTTGGAGTATTAATTCTCAGCTTTTCAGTATTCCTGACTGTCAGTCGATCGTTAAAAAAGCAATTGTTGAAAGATTAAAGCTCAAGTATTCCGTAATTCGTTTTGCAGAAACAGGAACAGAGTATAAAATCCGTTTTTCAATTCATAAAAACAAAGTTACAATGATGATTGATACTTCTGGCGAGGGACTTCACAAGCGCGGTTACCGCAGAAATTCAAATGATGCACCGCTTAAGGAAACCTTGGGGGCTTCGATGTGTGACCTAGCGCGTATTTATCCTGACACACTGTTTTTTGACCCCTTTTGCGGAAGCGGTACTTTACTAATCGAATCAGCTTTAATGGCAAAAAATATTGCACCTGGACTAAGACGTTACTTTGCGGCAGAGCGTTTTTCTTTTTTGGATGAAAAGATCTGGCGCGAAGAACGTACACGTGCGCAGGACCTTATAAGGAACAATATTGATTTTAGAGCACAAGGCTATGATATTGACCCTGCTTGTGTAGAACTGACACTTGCTAATGCTAAAAAAGCAGGAGTTGAAAAATACGTTAAAGCGGCGGTGGGTGATATTAAAAACTTTACACCGCCAAATGAGAGATGCCTTACTGTTACAAATCCGCCTTATGGAGAGCGACTGCTTGATGTTAAAGCGGCAGAGGAGCTTTATAAAATAATGGGTGAGAGGTTTGTTCGCACGTGCGGTCAGAAGTATTATGTAATAAGCCCTCACGATGAGTTTGAAAAGCATTTCGGAGCTACAGCCGACAAACGTCGCAAGCTTTACAACGGTATGATTAAATGCCAATTATTTATGTATTTTAAATATTGACTTTCATATATTTTAATGATATAATTCATTTGTAAAAAGCTGTGATGAAGAGAAGTAATATCATTTAAGCAGTCAAGAGAGCTGTGGTTTGCTGTGACACAGTCTGCACTTGATACGAATAACACTTCGGAGTTGCAATCTGAAAGCATTTTGTTAGTAGGTGCGCCGTTTTGATGCGTTAAATCAATACTTAAGCGACCGCTTTTGCGGTAAATTAGGTGGCACCGCGGATATTACGTCTATTCGTCCTAATAATATTAGGATAATAGGCGTTTTTTATTTTGGAGTGATATTATGAAACACACTGATATTATTGAAATTTTTGAAAATTCCGCTTTTCTTAATACTGATGTTACGGTTTGCGGTTGGGTAAGAACCTCTAGAGATTCTAAGAATATGGCTTTTATCGAGCTTAATGACGGTACCTCCTTTAAGCATCTTCAAATTGTTATTGATAAAGCAGTTTTAACCGAGATTTCGGAATTTATGAAGCTTGGTACCTCGCTTAAGGTTGTTGGTACAGTTGTTAAATCGGCTGTTGCAATCGATTCAGTTGAAATTAATGCAAAGGAAATTGAGGTTTTAGGTGAATGTCCGCCCGAATACCCATTACAGAAAAAACGTCACACATTAGAATATTTAAGAACCATTCCGCATTTGCGTGTACGTACTAACACCTTTAACGCTGTTTTCAGAGTACGTTCTGTTGTGTCTAATGCAGTTCACGAATACTTTCAGAGCAGACGCTTTGTTTACGTTCACACACCGCTCATAACCGCGAGCGACTGTGAGGGTGCAGGCGAAATGTTCAAGGTTACTACCATCGGCTACAGCCACGATTATAAATCAGAAGACGATTATAATTCGGATGATTTCTTCGGCAAGCGCGCCGCTCTAAGCGTTTCGGGTCAGCTTGAGGGTGAGGTTGCCGCAATGGCGCTCGGTAAGATTTATACTTTCGGACCGTCTTTTAGAGCAGAGAAGAGCAACACACCGCGTCACGTTGCAGAATTCTGGCACGTTGAGCCAGAGGTTGCTTTTGCAGAGCTTCCTGATATTATTGAAATTGCCGAGGGGCTTATTAAGTATATAATTAATTCCGTTTTAGAAAAATGTCCCGAAGAGCTAAAATTCTTTGACCAGCATTTTGAAAAAGGGCTTATTGAAAAGCTAACAAA
>CAYQFD010000004.1:0-21966 GCA_964416795.1 uncultured Ruminococcus sp.
ATCTCAACACCTATGTGTTAAAATCTTTCAGATAAGCTCTTTAGCTCATTTACTTAATGCTGACGCATTATTAATTGTCCATTGATTTATATGATTTCTCATAAGAATCGTCGGGTCCTTATTTCTTCGTTGTTTAATTTTCAAGGTCCGTCTGTGTTAGGCTTTTGCCTCTCACTTTCGCGCCCCTCATTTAAGGCGCTCGATTATAATACCACATCTCTCCCCCTTTGTCAACACTTTTTTTCAGTTTTTTTGAAAAATTTTTCGATTAGTATTTTCTTCACAAAAATTATCATAAATAGTGTGTTTTTATGCACTTTTCGACCACATTTAACAGCCTTTTATTTCAAAACCTCTTTAAGCTTTAAAAGAATCTTTTTTTCTGCCCTCGAAACCTGAACCTGTGTCATATTAAGTTGCTGTGCCGTTTTACTTTGTGTAAGTGACTTATAATATCTGCTCACCATAATTTCCTTTTCGGTATCGGTCAGCACTTTAAACGCTTGGTCAAGTACTAATCTATCTGTTATCTCTTCCTCCAGTGTTTTTGAGGGCAGGTCCTTTTCTGTTATACCGTCTTCACTGTCTACGGTCAGAGAAACGGTAGCCTGACAAGCACAAACCGCCTCGGCTACCTCTTCAGAAGAAACACTAAGCTTTTCTGCAATTTCATTTACAGTCGGCTCGCGGTTAAGACTCTGCTCCAGCTTCTGCTTTACTAGTGCCACCTTCATATATAATTCCTTTACCGAGCGCGAAACCTTAACTGCACCGCCATCACGGAAGAGTCTTCTCACCTCTCCCATTATAACAGGTACTGCATAGGTTGAAAAGCATAACCCTCTTTCACAATCAAAACCGTCAGTAGCTTTTATCAAACCTATGCAACCCGCTTGATAAAGGTCATCATACTCAATCCCTCTGCCTGCAAACCTTTTGCAAATAGAATGCACAAGCCCCAAATTGCTTTCTATAAACTTATCGCGCTCCGAAAGATTTTTAAGCATTAGAACCAAACCTTAAGCTAATTTTCTTAATTAGCGTTACCGTAGTTCCCTTGCCGACCTTGGAATTTACCTTTATATAATCCATAAAGCTTTGCATAACCGCAAAGCCCAAGCCCGCTCTCTCGCCGCCGACCGTTGTGTAAAGCGGCTCCATTGCCTTGTCAATATTTTCAATTCCGCAACCCTTGTCCCTAATTTTAATTCTTATTGAATTATCGTCAAGAAGCTCAGCCGTTATGTAAATATCGCCTATTTTTTCTTTATAAGCATGAACAATACAGTTAGTCACAGCTTCGGAAACGGCAGTTTTAATATCGTTTATTTCCTCTAAGGTAGGGTCAAGTTGTGTGGCAAAAGCCGAAACACAAGCCCTTGCAAAGCTTTCGTTTGAAGAACGTGCCGATAATGTCATTTTGAATCTATTTTTTATTTTCATTTAATTTACCTTCCTTCAAGTGTTGCTAATTTTTCAATACCTGCTAATTTCATCATTCTGTGAATTTGAGGCGGTGCACCCGTTATGTGAAGCTCTGCTCCCGATTTCAAGAGATTGCGGTACCTGCCCATAACAAGACCAATACCCGAACTATCCATAAAACTGACATCCTTAAAATCGAGCACCAAAAGGGTTGGCATATTTAGTTCTACTGCATTGTCAATCTCTTCTCGCATAAAGCGTGCGGTGTGGTGGTCAATCTCTCCGCCAAGGTATGCGGTCACAACCTCGCCCGTAACATTAATTTCAACCGACATTTCCTTTCCTCCTATAAAAATATTAAGGACTAGCCCTTAGTATATATTAAAGGCTAATCCTTAAAAAAATTGTCATATTTAGTTAGTTTTAAAAAATTCTTTCAAAACAGGTCTTATAGCCGAAGCAAGATATAAAGAACCAAAAACAAAAATTGGATTTGAGTCTGCTAAAGCCAATGCCTTTTCTATTGCCTGATTATAGTCGTCAGCCGTTTCGCAAAGGCAATATTTCTGAGCGGTTTTGCAAAGCTCCTCTGCGCTAAGTGAACGCGCCATACCCTTTACCTCTACCGCAACCGCATTTTTGCACTGTAAAAGAGTAGTTTTTAAAAATTCAGGATAATCCTTATCCCGCATCATACCTATTATTGCGGTAACCTCGCCCCCAAATTTAGCAAGTTCTTTTGATAAAACCTGTGCACCGTCAGGATTGTGAGCACCGTCAAGTATTATGAGAGGTTTTTCTGATATAACTTCCATTCTTGCGGGGAAAAACGCATTTTCAAGTCCTTTATATATAATATCATCAGAAATTTTATATCCGCTTGCTTTAACCGTTTCATACGCCACAAGTGCATTTTCAATCTGATAATCGCCTGACAACTTCAGCCTGTATTCTCTGCCCTTATATATATAAGTGTTACCGATTTCGCATTTTTTGACTGTTAAACTATCTGTTTCAGGAATAAAAAGCTTATCTGTATGCTTTTTTATAACCTCGAGCGCTTTTTTATCCTGATTAAAGGTTGTAACTGTAGGGCAATCCCTTAAAATACCGCATTTTTCTTCTGCGATTTTTTCTATGCTGTCACCTAAAATTGCTGTGTGGTCGAGTCCGATTTTTGTAATGACACAGGCGGTTTTGTTTTCGAGTACATTTGTGGCATCAAGTCTTCCCCCAAGACCTGTTTCGCAAACAAGTATATCAACCTTTTGCTCTGCAAAATAAAGAAAAGACATAGCCGTTATAAATTCAAACTCAGTAAGTTTTATGTTGGTTTGCTTTACCCTTGCAGCATAAGACACCAAATCGCTTTCGGTTATATACTCACCGTTTATTTGGATACGTTCTCTGAAATCAATAATAAACGGCGAAATAAAAAGCCCTGTTTTATAGCCTGCCGACCTGAAAATACTTGAAAGCATAGTCGAAACCGAGCCCTTGCCGTTTGTGCCCGCAATATGAATAGCTTTGATTTTTTTCTGTGGGTTACCAAGCTTTTGCATAACTGCCTTTATACGTTCGAGTGAAGCAGGCATAGAGAAATTGCCCAACGAATGAATATATTCCAGTGTTTTATTATAAATCATCGAATCACCGTTTTTATATTAATGGTTGGTGAAACACAAGGTGTTTCAGTATGTGGGAACACATACAATTTGCATCAAATGCAAATTCCAACCTTAATGCAATCATAAGTTGCTTGTCAATTACAATTGACAAGCAATAAATTTATTTATTGAAAAACAATTAAAATTGTTTTTCAACTACTTATGATTATAATAAAACAATCAAAGTATAAATGCAATATTTTTTTAAAGCAATATACAAACCAAGCCGTTACAGCCTTCGTTGATAACTCTTTCTACCGTTTCCTGAACTCGCATTCTGGCATCCATCGGCATACGCGCAAGCTTGGTATGCAGTCCCTCATTTACAAGGTCGTGCAATGACTTTCCGAAGATATTCGAATCCCAAATTTTAACGGGATCTTCCTCAAAACCGCTGAGCAGATACATCACAAGGTCTTCGGACTGCTTTTCACTGCCCACTATGGGACTTACCTCGGTTGTAATGTTGGCTTTCATAAGGTGTATCGACGGTGCAGAGGCTCTGAGTCTTACACCGTATCTTCCGCCCTGCTTTACAATCTGCGGTTCTTCAAGCGTCAGTTCCTCAGTGTCAGGCATAATTATGCCATAGCCAGTTGCCTCAACCTCGTCAAGCGCGCCCTTGACACGCATATATTCTTTTTTCATCCTTGCCATCTCGGCTATGCTTTCCATAAGCTCCTGCTCATCGTTTATCAGAAGACCTGTTGTTTCGGCAAGTATCTTATAGAACAGACTGTTCTTCACTCTCAGATTGATTTCAGCACTACCCTTGCCCAAATCAATATTTTCCACTGTTGCGCCGTCAACATTTGGCGAGTCTTTGAAATTCTCCTCAAAGGACACAACATCTCTTATATGACAGAGCGAACAAGCGCACTTTTTTATTGTATCGGTAAGGTCGGAGCGCAACCAATGCTCAAGCGGCAAAGAATTAATCCAACGCGGGAAACAAAGACTAACCTCTTTTATAGGAAATTCAAAAAGAATTCGAGATATTATCTGCTTTATATCCTCTTCGCCTAGCTCCAAGCAGTTCACAGGCAAAACGGGAACATTGTATTTAAAACTTAAATCATTTGCCATATCAGTGCTTTCGGGCGAGTCGGGATACATACAGTTAAGTAATACAATAAACGGCTTGTTAATAGCCTTGAGTTCTTCAATAACCCGCCCCTCAGCCTCGGCATATTCCTCTCGCGGAATATCGCTTATACTGCCGTCGGTTGTTATCACAAGTCCTATTGTAGAATGCTCGTTAATAACCTTTCTGGTTCCGATTTCTGCCGCCATATTAAAGGGTATCGGCTCTTCATACCAAGGTGTCATAACCATTCTGGGCTCTGAACCCTCTATGTAACCCAAAGCGCTTGGAACAATATATCCCACGCAGTCAATGAGCCTTACATTCATATTCGCAGCTTCATCAATATTAATCTGTGCCGCTTTTTCAGGAATAAATTTAGGCTCAGTCGTCATAATTGTTCTTCCCGAAGACGACTGTGGAAGCTCATCGTTAGCACGCTCTTTTAAATAATCACCAGAGATATTCGGCAAAACCAATTTATCCATAAACTGTTTTATAAAGGTTGATTTACCTGTTCTGACAGGTCCTACAACTCCGATATAGATATCACCGCCCGTCCGCTCGGCTATTTCCTTATATATGTTGGTGTCTGTCATAAATTTTCCTCCTATAGCCAAAGCATTCAAACTCAAATCAGATTTTGAAAGAAGTATTTTTAGCTGTGGCGTTGTTAAAATACTCGTGAATCCGTCAGGATTCACTGCGTTTTGTGCCTTGCACAGCAAAAAATCCTTTATTTACAAAATTCCACGACCTAAAAGGTGAGGTTTTTTGTTTGGATTTTGGTGAAGCCAAGCACATAAGGCTTGAGCCTTGCGTGTGCGAATGAGCCGAAATACATCACAAAACTGCCCTTTTAGGCTGGTTCGAGTTTAAATGCTTTGGCTAAACACATTCTTTGTAAATAATATGTGCTGTGCCTTTCATTTATGACTCACCTTTTATTTTTTTGAGAATAATATATAAGAGGTGATACTATATGAAAAATTTAAGTGAGCTTAACATAGGCGATGAAGCCATTATAAATAAAATTCTGACCAAGGGCAGTATGCGCAGAAGATTTCTTGATATCGGACTTATCGAAAACACAAGGGTGCAGTGCGTAGGAATAAGTCCAGCGGGGAATCCCAAAGCCTTTTTGATACGCGGCGCGGTTATTGCAATACGTAACGAAGACAGCGCCGATATATTAATAATGGAGGTGTGAAAATGGGACTCACATCTGAATCCACAGGCAGAAAAATCTCGACAAAGCTTGTAATAAAAAAGAAAAATGAAAAAGATAAAATAATTGCTATCGCAGGCAACCCAAACGTTGGAAAAAGCACTGTTTTCAATGCGCTTACAGGAATGAATCAGCACACTGGCAACTGGCCCGGTAAAACGGTCAGCAACGCTCAAGGGTATTGCAGTTATAAAGAAAATTCTTATGTACTTGTTGATATACCGGGTACATATTCACTCTTTGCCCACTCCTCCGAAGAGGAAATTGCCCGAAATTTCATCTGCTTTGGCGGTGCGCAAAAGACAGTTATAATATGCGATGCCACCTGCCTTGAAAGAAATCTAAATCTCGTTCTGCAAACCTTAGAGGTCACTAAAGATGTTGTGGTTTGTGTAAATCTTCTCGACGAGGCAAAGTGCAAGGGTATTAAGGTGGATCTTAAAAAGCTATCCGAAAAATTAGGTGTTTCTGTTGTTGGAACAGTGGCACATAAGAAAAAAAGCCTAGTGGCGCTTTTATCTGCTTTGGATAATAACGAAAATAAGAGCCAAGTATATTATGCGCAGTATCCCGAGCCCTTAGAAAACGCAATAAAGCTTTTAGAACCCGAAGTCGAGAAAAAGGTAAAAAGCAGGCTTAATGCCCGTTGGCTCAGTATAAATCTGCTTATAGGGGACGACTCCTTTTTAAATGATATAAAAGACTATCTCGGCTTTGATATCGCAGAAGATGAGAACATCAAACAGAATCTCAGTCTTGCAATAGAGCAGCTTCAAAACAACGGTATACCAAGAGAGAAGCTAAAGGATATAGCTGTTGGTGTTATTGTAAGAGCAGCCGAAAAAATTTGCAAGGCTGTTGTGAGCGTAAAAAAACAAAAGACACAGGATTTTGACCGCAAGCTTGACCGCTTTTTCACAGGCAGAAAATTCGGTTATCCTATAATGATACTTTTACTTCTGCTTATTTTCTGGATAACCGTCACAGGCGCTAACTATGTGTCAGAGGGACTGTCTTCAGCTTTCACCTTTTTAGAAAATCAGTTTAAAAATCTTCTTTTATACGTAAACGCACCACCAAAAATCATTAATATTATAATCGACGGTATTTACAGAGTACCCGCTTTGGTTGTATCGGTAATGCTGCCGCCTATGGCGATATTCTTCCCCCTTTTCACATTGCTTGAGGATTCGGGGTATCTTCCGAGAATTGCTTTTAACCTCGACAAACCCTTTAAATGCTGTAATAGCTGCGGAAAACAGGCACTTACTATGTGTATGGGCTTTGGCTGTAACGCGGCAGGGGTTGTGGGGTGCAGAATAATAGACTCAAAGCGCGAGCGGATACTTGCAATGCTTACTAACAGCTTAGTTCCCTGCAACGGAAGATTTCCTACTATAATTGCTCTCATCTCTATGTTTTTCGTAACCGTTGGCGGTATTACAGGCAAGTTTTTCTCAGCCGCTCTCTTGACGTTTTTTATACTCTTGTCGGTCATTATGACCTTTGTTGCAACTGCGATTTTATCACGCACATTTTTGAAGGGCACACCGTCCTCATATACGCTCGAAATGCCGCCCTACAGAAAACCGCAGATTCGACAGGTGCTTGTACGTTCGGTTTTTGACAGAACCCTCTTTGTTTTAGGCCGCTCGCTTACAGTTGCTATCCCTGCGGGAATAATAATTTTCGCTATGGCAAATATAAGCATAGGAAACGAAACACTTTTTAAAATATGTGCCGATTTTCTAAACCCTATAGGTGAAATTTTAGGACTCGATGGCGTAATTCTCATAGCCTTTATTTTAGGATTTCCTGCCAATGAAATTGTGATTCCAATAATTTTAATGGGTTATCTTGGCGGAGGCACTTTAACTGAGCTTCCAAGCCTTACAGTAATGCGTGACATTTTAATTGCAAACGGTTGGACAGTGAAAACCGCACTTTGCACCGTTATTTTTTCGCTTTTCCATTGGCCCTGCTCAACCACAGTACTGACAATAAAAAAAGAGAGCGGAAGCATTAAATGGACGTGTGTTTCCGTTCTCCTACCCACCGTAATCGGTGCTGTTATTTGTTTTATTATAAATTTAATTTGTAAAATTTTTATATAATCACTTATGATATGCCGAGCCTTCATTTATTTTGAATGCTCGGTATATTTGTTCTAAAAGCATAACCCTGAAAAGCTGATGCGGAAATGTCATTTCCGATACAGATAATCGAAAATTACTCATCTGCTTAATTTTATCGCTTAGTCCATACGAACTGCCGATTATAAAGGTAATGCTCTTTCCGATATTTTCGCATTGCCTTATCTTGTCGGCAAACGCTGGACTTGTCATACCCTTGCCCTCAACACAAAGGCTAAAAACAAAACTGTTTTGCGGAATTTTTTTAAGTATCAGCTCGGCTTCTCTGTCTAAAATATTAATTATTTCAGATTTTGAGGGCTTGTCGCTAAGCCTTAAAGGTTCTATTTCAACAATTTCGGGTCTACAATAGCCTGACAGTCTTTTGGCATATTCCTTAACCGCATCTGCAAGGTATTTTTCTTTGAGCTTTCCCAGAGCTATTATTGTCACCTTAATCAAAAAACAGTCACCCCGTTTTCCTTTGGCTTTGCTACTTTCAGCAAATAATCCTTGCCGTTTTGAGCACCTATATCCATAAGTGCCGATTCCGAAGCCGATAATGCCAAAAGCGGAGTATTATTATTAAGACTTAAATGCCCTAAAATAAATCTTTCTGTTCCGTTTTCAAAAAGTCTTTTAATCTCAGCCGCACAGGAGATATTGGAAATATGACCTACATCACTCATAATCCTAAGCTTAGTCTGCGGCGGATAAGGTCCCCTTTTAAGCATTTCTATATCGTGATTCGATTCCAGCAAGACAACATCACTGCCTGTAATTGCTGCTCTTACCTCGTCGGTCACAATTCCAAGGTCGGTGCAAACCGAAGCCTTTTTACCGTCAGGCATAAAAAAGCTGTACCCACTAGAGCCCTTGCAATCGTGACTGGTATTAAATCTTAAAACCTTAACCCCGTCAACGCAAAAGCCGTTTTGGTCTAAGGCAATCACCTTGGTACTGGGCGGTATAATATCGCCGTTTGCAAGAGTTTCAAGTGTTTCGGTTGATGCTATAAGCATAGCACCGCTTTTTTTAAGCACAGTTTTTAAGCCTTTTACGTGGTCGGTATGCTCGTGAGTTACGACAACCGCTTTAATTTTTTCAAGCTCGCCGCCTAAGCCTTGCAGAGCATTTACAATACCTCTGCAGGACATACCCGCATCCACAAGGATTCCTGTATTCTCATATGCCAAATATGTACTGTTACCTGTTGAACCGCTAAAAAGCGGACAAATTACTGCCATTTCTTACTCCTTTAAAAATAGTGTGGTAGAAAACTACCACACCGTTTAAAATTAAGCTTGTTTAAAAACCACTGTATTATCTATAATCGGTACACGCTTAATATCCGCACCTAAAGCCGAGAACTTTTCAACCACGTTTTCATAACCGCGGTCGATATGAATTATATCCTCAATCTGAGTTTCACCCTCAGCCATAAGACCTGCAATAATCATTGCGGCACCTGCTCTTAAGTCAACTGCTTTAACAGGTGCTGAATTGAGGCTTTTAACACCTGTGATAACCGCCATTTTGCCGTCAACCTGAACATCAGCGCCCATAAGGGTTAACTGGTCAACATACCTGAAGCGGCTATCCCACACACCCTCGGTTACAATGCTTGTCCCCTCTGCCACTGTGAGAAGTGTCGCAATCTGCGGTTGCATATCAGTAGGAAATCCGGGGTGCGGCATTGTTTTAACATTACACTTTTTAGGACGTGAGTTCATTACTACTCTTACCGATTCATCATACTCGGTAATCTCAGCGCCCGTTTCCCTTAATTTTGCAATTATCGATTCGAGATGCTTCGGTGTAACATTTGTAACAAGCACATCGCCGCCTGTAGCCACAGCGGCAGTCATATAAGTTCCTGCTTCGATCTGGTCGGGGATTATACTGTAATTTGTGCCGTGCAGACTGTCAACACCGCGGATTTTTATAACGCCTGTACCCGCGCCCATAATATCAGCGCCCATGGAGTTAAGGAAGTTTGCAAGGTCAACAATATGTGGCTCTCTTGCGGCGTTTTCAATAACAGTAAGCCCTTTTGCCTTTACAGCCGCAAGCATAATATTAATAGTAGCTCCAACAGACACCACATCAAGATAAATCGACGCTCCGCGAAGAGTCATAGCCTTACCGTCAACCATACCGTTTTCGATAGCCATTCTGGCACCTAAAGCCTCAAAGCCCTTAATGTGCTGGTCAATAGGTCTGACACCAAAGTTGCAACCACCGGGAGGTGCTACTCTGGCCCTGTTCAGCCTGCCGAGAAGCGCTCCCAAAAAATAACTGGAAGCACGCATACCCTCAGCCATTTCTTTTGAAACAACAAAAGAATTTATATGGCGAGGGTCAATTTCAACACTTGTTTTATTTATAAGGCGAACGGTAGCACCCAATTCGCGCATAACCCTTAAAATTGCCGAAACATCGGAAATTTGGGGAAGATTATCCACTATGCACGGACTGTCTGCCAGCATTACCGCCGGAAGAATCGCAACTGCGGCATTTTTTGCACCGCTTATACGCACTTCACCATACAATGCTTTGCCGCCATTAATTACAAATTTATCCAACTAAGGCACTCCTCAAGTCAATATTTTTTGAACTGCAAATACCTTTTTTATTATACCTGAATTTTAAATTTTCTTTCAAACAAAATTATTATACCCTAAAATAGCATATTTGTCAATTTTTTATTATTGAGAGCGCAAATTTACAATATGTAGTGGTATACTTTAAAAAATATTCCACTTTAAAAATTTTTATTATCTGTGCGATTTAAAATGTAATCAACCGAAACATTATGATAACTTGCCAGCTTAATTAAAATTTCTGTAGGTATATCTAACTCTCCACGTTCATAATCGCTGTATACACGTTGACTACAGGATAAAATTTCTCCCATCTGTTTTTGAGTTAAATCCTTATCTTCCCTAAGTTCTCTTATTCTTTTATAAATCACAAAACCATCTCCAAAGCCTTATATGCTATTATTATACCCTAGCGGAAAATCCACTATTGACTTTTAGCGGAAAATCCGCTAAAATATTTGTAAATAAAACTAAAGGAGTGATTATTATGTCCATTTTAGAAGAACTATATAATGGGAACATAAGACCGTCTGAAAAATTTATAAAAAAGGAAAGTGAATATAACGAACTCTTCAATCAACTTAACAATAAAATCGATTCATTTCTTTTAAATCTCAACCAAAATGAAAAGAAACTTTTTGAAGAAATAGATACCACTGTTATTAAATTGACCGATATTTCACAAAAAGAATATTTTTTCGAAGGTCTTTACATAGGGGCAAATTTAATATTGGAAATAATGAATTATACCAGTGCAAATTTTGAGCATTTATAACCAAATTATTGTTTTTTACCTAAACTGCAAATTTGTTAATTACGAATTACGCATTACGCATTACGAATTAACTAAATATGTAATATTATAAAATGCGGTAAAAGTGGTTTTCACTTTTACCGCATTGTTGCGTTTTAATTGATTTTCCCGTAAAGCGGAATATCGCTATCCTTTTTAGGTTCTCTTGCAGGTGAAACAGGTGACTGTGTTCTAGGACGTGAAGAGCCGTTTCTTCTGCCGCCTCTGCGGTCATTTCGCATAGGCTTAATTTCTGCACCCTCGGGTGCAATAACTACTCTTCTGCTTGTTCCCTCACCGAAAGAAGCAGAAACAACACCTTCAATTCCTTGAACTGCTGTATGAATAATTCTGCGCTCATAAGGATTCATAGGCTCTAAAGTACGGTTTTTACCTGTTTTTAATACCTGTGCCGAAATGCGCTTTGCAAGTGCAGTGAGAGTTTCTTCCCTCTTCTGTCTGTAATCGCCGATATTAAGAGAAATTCTGTAATGGCCGCCGCCGTTGTTAGCGGTAAGAGATGCTAAATACTGCAGTGCATCAAGTGTTTCACCTCTACGACCGATAAGAATGCTTATATCCTCACCCTCTAAAATGATGAGTGATGCATTTTCCTTGCTTGCAGCCTTTATTGAAATATCCTTGCAGTCCAAAGCCGCTAAAACTGTTTTAATATAAGCTATCGCCTTTCCTGCGGGCGAATCCTCTGCAACCTCTGCTTCAGCTACAGGCTCGCCATACTCCGAAGCGTCAGAAACTTTCTTTTCAGGCTGCTTGGGTTCTACCTTTTTCTGTGCCTTCTTCTCATGCACAGGTGCAGGCTTGTTAGCTTTTTCCTTTTGAGAGGTCTTTGCATTTTTAGCCTTCACAGGCTTCTTGTCAGGAGTTTCAATAAATGCCTTAACCTCTGCCCTAGCACCGCCGAAAAGACCTAAAACCTTTTTCTTTGGCATAGTAACTATTTCAAACTGAATGTCATCGAAATCAGATGCACCCAAATTAACTATTGCATTTTCTTTTGCTTCGTCAATAGTAGCACCGAAGCCTACTGCTTCTTTAATCAACTTTATTCTCTCCTTATTCTTGGTTATTTGACAATTTTTTAATCTGTCCTGCTTCAAAATCACACTGCTTAGTAAGCTCTTTTGCTCGTTCGCGTGACAGCATTTTGTGAGGTCCGTAAAAATTCTGAACACCCACCTGAATAACACCGCCTACTAATGAAGAGCAAGCCCAATAGAATGCAACACCGCCGGGCAAACCAAAGCCAATGAACAAAGAAATTAGCGGCATTGTGAGCATCATACCTGCCATATTAGGCGCATCGGGGTTAATTCTTTTCTGCATAGCCATTGATAAAAGGCTAGATAAAATCTGTGCTAAAAAGGCTAAAATAGGCATAACCCAAATAGGCTTAGCATCATTGAAAATATCGAATGAGAACTTAGGCGTTTCGGTAAGATTAATCTTATTTGTCACAAAGGTATAATCAATGTCAGTCTTAGCATCCTGCTCTTTGATAGCCTTTAAATCCTTTTCAATCTTTTCATACTCCGATTCTGAAAGCAAATCCTTTAAAACGTCATTTTCACCGCGAACAATGTTAACGATACTAAGCTCATTAGCAGCGTTACTACCCTCACGCCAGTTAAGAGTAGTTTTGAATTCCTCATACTTTTCACTGTCGTTTTTCTTCAATTCTGTCATATTCTCAGTAATAACAGTGCTTACAGACTGGATATTTGCTTTATCTACACCCGACATATAGGTGAGCGGTGATAAAATGAGATAGTAAATACTCATCATAAGTACAAGTCTTAAAACCATAGGCAAGCAACCGCCCGAGGGAGAAATTCCCTCTTCAGCATAGATTTTCTGCATTGCTTCGCTGTACTTCTGCTTATCATCACCGTAGCGTTTTTTAAGGTCATCAAGCTTAGGCTTGATTCTTGTTTGCTGAACAGAAGATTTCTGGCTTTTAATGCTTAGCGGAATCAGCGCTAAGTTAATGAGAAGTGTGAAAACAAAAACCGCCGCAGCAAAGCTGCCGCCCATAATACTTGCAATATTTTCAAGTATGAAGCCTAACGGTTTGTTAATAATATTAAATAAACTTTGCATATATGCACCATCCATTTCAAATGCTCAATGGTTATTTTTAAATTAATTTGACCTTTTTTTAGGTGGCACAGGGTCATACCCACCGCGACACAACGGATTGCACCGTAAAATGCGCCAAATACTTAGCGCCAAGCCTTTAATTGCCCCGTGAGTAGTTATCGCCTCAATAGCATAGGCTGAGCATGTAGGTGTAAAACGGCAACAAGGCAGTTTTGCGGGCGAAATGTTTTTTCTGTAAAATTCAATTAGTTTAATTAACAGTTTACTTATCATATTGCGACTTAATCAATCCCGAATCGGACAAAATCTTTATAAATGATTTTTCTACGACGGTGCTCTTAACACCCAAAATACGTACACGCGCTACAATTACATAATCATACCCAACACAAAGCCTTGGAGCAATATTCCTGAAAGCTGCTGTTATAAGACGTTTTGCACGGTTTCTTTGCACTGCCTTGCCTAACTTTTTGCCTGCAGTAATGCCAAGTCTTATATTATTGCTCCTGTTTTTAAAGGTATAAATCACAGCATAAGGTGTTACAAAGGCTTTTCCCCTTGTATAAGCGCGCCTGAACTCATAATTCTCTTTGATTTTTACTAAACTGCTCATAAAATTCTTCCCTTATAAATTCCTTTATAAAAGGAAAAGCCACAAATAGTGGCTTTTAGTATGTGAGTTGTTTTCTTCCCTTTGCTCTGCGACGTGCAAGCACCTTGCGACCGTTAGCAGTTGCCATTCTCTTTAAAAAGCCGTGTTCTTTTTTACGGTGAAGTTTCTTTGGCTGATATGTTCTTTTCACTATAAACCCTCCCTTATTTTCCAAACGACCGAGTCGTAAGTATCACTTTTACGGTTACGAAAATATTATATGACATAACCTATCGATTATAGATTATAACTCAAACCACACCTTAATGTCAATAAAAATTTTTCCTTGATTAAAATGTATATCTATATATAATAGATATTGAAAGGTTGTGTTACTATGAAAATCGCAGTTATTACTGGTGCATCTTCGGGCTTGGGCGCCGAATTCGCAAAGGAAATTGACAAAATGCGCCAAGAAATTGATGAAATATGGCTTATTGCCAGACGAGAAGAAAAGCTCCAAAGCTTAGCAAAGTTGCTCAATAAAGCCTGTAAAATAATTCCCATTGATATAACTGATGAAAATATGCTTTTGACATATAAAAAACTATTAGAAGAAACAAATGCGAATGTAAAATTACTTATAAATAATGCAGGCTTCGGCAAGCTCGGCGATTTCACCGACATTTCAACTGAGCATAACACAGGTATGGTGCGGCTTAACTGCGAGGCTCTGACTGCTGTAACCTCTGTTACACTTCCCTTTATGCGTAAAGACAGCGAGATTATAAACTCCTGCTCAATCGCATCCTTTGCGCCTAATACCAGAATGGCGGTTTACTCTTCAACCAAGGCTTATGTTATGAGCTTTTCACGTGCGCTTCGCTCAGAGCTCAAAAAACGCAGAATAAATGTTTTGGCTGCTTGCCCGGGACCTATGGACACTGAATTTTTAAATCTCGCGGGAATTTCAAAGGGTAAAAGCTTCACATTTGACACTCTGCCGCGAGTAAACCCTAATACTATGGCTAAAAAATCGCTTAAAGCATCGAGCAAGAAAAAAGCAGTTTATACAAACCGCTTTTTCTATAAATTTTACAGGATTCTTGCAAAATTACTGCCTCATAATTGGGTTATGAAGTTAGCAGGGACCTAATCGGTCATAAGCTCACAAACAAGATTGCTGTGCTCAAGCGGGTCTTTAACCGATGCGCCTGAAATAAGGCAAGCCTCCGCATAAAGAATTTTTGCATATTTACCTAAAGTCTCTTTATCGTTTGCATAAAGGGACTTTAATTTTTCTGCAATTTTATGGTTCGCATTAATTTCAAGAACAATCTGAGCCTTTACTTTATCGTTACCGCCGGGCATTGCATTGAGAGTTTTTTCCATTTCAAGCGAAATTCCGCCCTCGCTCGTCAAACAAACAGGGTGATTTTTCAGCTTGTTTGTAAACCTTACAGCATTTATACTGTCGCCAATGCTTTCCTTCATAGCGCTAAACATATCTTTTAATTCTTCGTTTTCGGTTTCGAGTGCTTTTTTCTCGTCCTCTGAATCAAGATTTAACGCATCGTCACAGATATTCATAAACTTCTTACCGTCATACTCGCCGAGAATTCTTAAAGCAAATTCATCTACATTTTCGGTAAGATATAAAATTTCAAAGCCCTTTTCCTTTACAGCGTCGCACTGAGGAAGCATTTCAATTTTTTCAATACTCTCACCGCAAGCGTAATAAACAGTGTCCTGTCCATCCTTAATTCGCTCACAGTATTCCTTTAAGGTTACAAGCTTTTTCTCAAAAGAGGAATTAAACAGAACAAGGTCTTTTAAGGTGTCCTTGTGCATACCGTAGTCATTATAAATGCCGAATTTAAGCTGAATACCAAAGGATTTGAAAAAGTCTTCGTAATCCTCACGGCTTTCCTTAAGCATTTTTTCAAGCTCGCCCTTGATTTTCTTTTCAAGAGTTTTTGCAATGAGCTTTAGTTGGTTATCGTGCTGAAGCATTTCGCGCGAGATATTAAGCGATAAATCCTCGCTGTCAACAAGACCTCTTACAAAACTGAAATAATCGGGCAGTAAATCGCCGCACCTTTCCTGAATAAGCACACCCTTTGAATATAACTGCAAGCCCTTTTCGAACTCTTTTGTATAGTAGTCAAACGGCGGCTGCTTAGGTATAAAAAGAAGTGCGTTATATGTAGCTTGTCCCTCAGTTTTATAGTGAATAACCCTTGCAGGCGCATTGTAATCAAAGAACTTTTCTCTATAAAATGCGGCATACTCGTCTGCGGTTATTTCATTTTTCCCTTTCTTCCATAAGGGCACCATACTGTTAAGAGTTCTGACTTCGGTGCTTTCTTTATATTCACCCTCGTTATCGGCAGGCTCTTTTGTTGTAAATTCCATTTTAATAGGGTGACGGATATAATCAGAGTATTTCTTAACAAGAGCACTTATTCTGTACTGATCCAAAAACTCATCATAATTTTCGTCTTCTGCATTGTCTTTAATGTGAAGCGTGATGACCGTACCCACACTGTCCTTACCGCAAGGGGAAATGGTATAACCCTCTGCCCCGCTTGATTGCCAGCAAAAAGCCTCTTCACTGCCGTAAGCCTTACTCTCAACAGTCACATTATCACTAACCATAAATGCCGAATAAAAGCCTACACCGAACTGCCCGATAATATCAACATTCTCGGTTTTTTCGTTTTCCTGTTTAAAGTTATACGAGCCTGATTTTGCAATAGTGCCTAGGTTTTTGTCAAGCTCGTCCTCGGTCATACCGCAACCGTTATCAGAAATTTTTAAAATTCTGTTTTCCTTATCAATATCAATTCTGATTTCAAACTCATCAGGTGCAATTCCCACATTTGTGTCAGTCAGCGACTTAAAATAAAGCTTATCTAAAGCATCGCTCGCATTTGAAATTAACTCTCTTAAAAATATTTCCTTATGGGTATAGATTGAATTTATCATCATATCCATAAGCTTTTTTGATTCTGATTTAAACTGTTTTGTACGCATTAAACTCACCTTGATTTTAATTTTTAAATAGTATAATACCAAAAGCCTTCAATTTGGTTAAGAAATTGTGAATTCAATTTCTATTGTTAATAATATCATATTCCAACACAAAAGTCATCATTTTTATATGATACCACTTGCAATTTTCATTTATGTATTATATAATATGTATAGACACCTGACATAAAGATTTTCTGACTGAAAGGTGACGGCTGTTATACAATTATATTCATATATGTATATTCTATTTGCCGCACCGCTTTTATGCAGTGCGGCAATTTTTATTTGGAGGAACAAAAATGGAAACCAGAGTTGCTGTTATGGGAATTATAGTTGAAAATACAAGGTCAACCGAAACACTCAATCAAATTCTCCACGATTACGGTAAATATATAATCGGCAGAATGGGTATCCCCTACCGCGAGAAAAACATCAATGTCATAAGCATTGCTATTGATGCACCGCAGGATATTATATCCTCCCTTTCGGGAAAAATCGGCAAGCTACAAGGCATCAGTGTTAAAACCGCTTATTCGGGCGTGATTACAAATGGATAGCAAATTAAAATCGCTTATTTTAAAGCTTTCCTGTGGTAAACGGCTGACGCTTAGCGAATACGAATACCTGATTGCAAAACGCGATACAGAGGCGGCAGAGTTTTTACGCGAGCTTGCAGACAAAAAGCGCCGAGAAATCTATGAAAACAAGGTTTTTGTGCGTGGACTTATTGAAATAGGAAACTTTTGCAAAAACGACTGTTTTTATTGCGGAATCAGAAAGTCTAACAAAGGCTGTGAGCGATACCGCCTGACAAAAGAGGATATTTTACTCTGCTGTGACGAGGGTTATGACTTAGGCTTCAGAACCTTTGTTATGCAAGGCGGTGAGGATGCATTTTGGAGTGATGACTTTCTTTGCGACACTATAAGCAAAATTAAAACTAAATATCCCGACTGTGCAGTGACACTTTCCCTCGGCGAGCGAAGCTTTGAAAGCTATAAAAAGCTTTATACAGCGGGGGCGGACAGATACTTACTCCGTCACGAAACCGCAGACAGTGAGCACTATTCAAAACTCCACCCCCAAAATCTTACTCTTGAAAACAGAATACGCTGTCTTCAAGATTTAAGAAAAATCGGGTTTCAGGTAGGTTGCGGTTTTATGGTGGGCTCACCCTTTCAAACCGAAAAAACACTCGCAAAGGACCTTAAATTCATCGAAGAATTCAAGCCTGATATGTGCGGTATCGGCCCCTTTATTCCGCACAAAGACACCCCTTTTAAAGATTACAAGGCAGGTTCTCTGGAGCTTACCTGTTACCTATTATCTATAATAAGACTTATATATCCGCCTGTGCTGTTGCCGTCCACCACAGCACTCGGCACAATCCACCCAAAAGGTAGAGAATTGGGTATTCTTGCGGGGGCAAATGTAATTATGCCAAATCTGTCCCCCTTGGATGTGCGACAAAAATATATGCTTTACAATGATAAAATCTCAACAGGAGAAGAATCGGCACAGAGTATTAAAATATCAAAAGAAAAAATGACCTCTATTGGCTATGAAATAGTGACCGACAGAGGAGATATTAAGAGAGGTTAATTTTATGGCAATTTATAATCCAAAATCACTAAAAGCAGAAGAATTCATTAATGACGGTGAAATCAGAGAAACTCTAGCCTTTGCGGAAGAAAACAAAAACAATATAGAGCTTATTGACAGTATTCTCGAAAAGGCAAGACCTAAAAAGACCGAAACAGGCTATGTCTGCTCGGGACTTACTCACAGAGAGGCGTCTGTTCTGCTCGCCTGCGAAATCCCCGAAAAAATCGAAGAAATTTACAAAATAGCAGAGGAAATAAAGCTTGCGTTCTATGGCAACAGAATTGTAATCTTTGCACCGCTCTATCTTTCAAACTACTGTGTTAACGGTTGCGTTTACTGCCCCTATCACGCAAAGAACAAAACCATTCCGCGCAAAAAGCTCACTCAGGAAGAGGTTAAAGCTGAGGTTATCGCGCTTCAGGATATGGGACACAAGCGACTTGCTATTGAGGCAGGCGAAGACCCTGTTAACAACCCGATTGAATATATACTTGAATGTATCAAAACAATTTACAGCGTGCACCACAAAAACGGCGATATAAGACGTGTTAACGTTAATATTGCGGCGACCACAGTCGAGAACTACCGCAAACTCAAAGAGGCAGGTATCGGTACATACATTCTGTTTCAGGAAACCTATCACAAGGAAAGCTATTTAAAGCTTCACCCAACAGGACCTAAGCACGATTACAATTATCATACAGAGGCTATGGACCGCGCTATGCAGGGCGGTATTGACGATGTGGGACTTGGTGTTTTGTTCGGGCTTGAGCTTTATAAATACGAGTTTGCAGGTCTTATTATGCACGCTGAACATCTTGAGGCTGTGCACGGTGTTGGACCGCACACCATAAGCGTTCCGAGAATAAAGCGCGCTGCCGATATCGACCCCAGCACCTTTGACAATTCTATTTCAGACGAAATTTTTGCAAAAATCACCGCTTGCATACGCCTTGCCGTTCCTTACACAGGAATGATTATTTCAACACGTGAAACCGAAGAAGTGCGCTCTAAATTACTGCGTCTTGGTATCTCACAGGTAAGCGGCGGTTCAAGAACCTCTGTCGGCGGTTACACCGAAGCTGAACGCCCCCACGATACAGAGCAGTTTGACGTTTCCGACCAACGCACCTTGGACGAGGTAGTGCATTGGCTTATGCTGAACGGACATATCCCCTCCTTCTGCACAGCCTGCTACCGCGAGGGCAGAACGGGCGACCGCTTTATGAGCCTTTGCAAAAACGGACAGATTCTTAACTGCTGTCATCCAAATGCACTTATGACTCTTACCGAATATATGGTTGACTACGCCTCTGCAAAGACAAAGGAAACAGGCTATGATTTAATTCAAAAAGAGCTTGAGCGTATACCTAAAGAAAAAGTACGCAATATTGCCAAACAAAATGTTGAGGATATTAAAAACTCCAATCGCAGAGATTTCAGATTTTAGAAAGGACTGTATTTATGAGTCTTAATTCTACACCGAATGCTGACAGACTGCATATTGCATTTTTCGGTCTTAGAAATGCGGGAAAATCAAGCCTTGTAAACGCTGTTACAGGGCAGTCGCTTTCTGTGGTGTCCGAAGTTAAGGGCACTACCACCGACCCTGTTTCAAAGACTATGGAGCTGTTACCCTTAGGTCCTGTGCTTATAACCGACACCGCAGGCTTTGACGATGAGGGCGCTTTAGGTGAGCTTAGAGTAAAAAAGACAACAGAGGTTTTAAGAAAAACCGATATTGCAGTTTTGGTTGTTGATTCAGTTCTTGGAATTACCGAAAAGGACAAACAGCTAATTTCCTTGATTAAAGAAAGAAATATTCCGTATATCATAGCGCATAATAAATGTGAGCTTACCGAAAAGAAGCCCGAGCCTAAAGAAAACGAAATCTATGTAAGCGCAGAAAAAGGAATAAACATTAGGGAACTTAAAGAAAAAATTTCCGCTTTGAAGCCAAACAAAAAGGAACAGCGTATCATCGGCGATTTACTCAATGTGGGTGATGTTGTAGTTCTTGTGACACCTATCGATGAGTCCGCTCCCAAAGGCAGAATTATTCTCCCCCAACAACAGACTATCCGCGACATTCTTGACAGTAACGCTTTAGTAACGGTCACAAAGGAAACCGAATTTGAGGCGATGCTATCTTCTGTTTCAAAAAAGCCAAGGCTTGTAATCACCGATTCACAGGTTTTTGGTATTATTTCAAAGCTTTGTCCCGAGGATATCCCGCTTACTTCCTTTTCAATACTTATGGCTAGGCAAAAGGGCTTTCTTGCTGAGGCTGTAAAAGGCGTCACCGCTATTGACAGATTAAAAGACGGTGATACTGTTCTCATAAGCGAGGGCTGTACTCACCACCGACAATGCGGTGATATCGGCAGTGTAAAGCTACCGAATATGCTTAGAAAATTTACAGGCAAAGATATTAAAATAGAGCTAACCAGCGGCGGTGAGTTCCCGGAAGACCTGTCACCCTACTCGCTCATTCTCCACTGCGGCGGCTGTATGCTGAACCAAAAGGAACTGCTTTACAGAAAAGACTTTTCCGTAAATTCAAATATTCCATTCACAAATTACGGTATTGCTATTGCCTATATGACAGGTATTCTCGAACGCAGTATTAAACCCTTGCCCGAAATTTATAATGAATTTTTAAAAGGAAAATCAAAATAAATATATGTCAGTTTTCAGTAAAATTTATAATGTAGTTTCAAAAATTCCTAAAGGCAAGGTCGCAACCTACGGTCAGGTAGCGCTTCTTGCAGGAAATCCCCGCTGGGCGCGTGTTGTAGGCTATGCCTTGCACGTTAACCCTCAACCGTTTGTTATCCCCTGTCACAGAGTTGTAAACCGCGAAGGAAAAATTGCAGAAAGCTTTGCCTTCGGCGGCGGCGATGCACAAAGGGTTTTACTCGAACAAGAGGGAATTGTCTTCGAGCAAGACGGTCATATAGATTTAAAGAAATTTCTGTGGCAGCCTGACAGTCAATTCAAAAATAACTAACAGCAGAAATATTATACAAGCACCTCGGCATAAGTATTACCGAGGTGCTTTTTTATGAAATGCTTTATAATTACAAAAAAACATTTAATGCTTACAATTAGCCTTGTTTTAGTCTTAACAATCACTGTTATAGGCTCGGTCGGTGTTTTTGCGGGCAGTGACCGACTGCTGCCAATTTACTGCGTGGAAACAGATAAAAAACAAATCGCTATCTCATTCGATGCCGCTTGGGGAAATGATGATACTCAGCAGTTAATCGATATTTTAGCCGAGTACAAAGTTCCTGCAACATTTTTCGTTGTGGGCGCTTGGGTGGATAAATATCCCGAATCGGTAAAAGCCCTGTCAGACGCGGGACACCAGATACAAAACCACTCTAACACACACCCACATATGCCTCAACTCTCGGTAGCGCAAATGACAGACGAAATTGAAAGCTGCAACAAAAAAATACAGAGTATCACAGGCGTCTGCCCCACCCTTTTTCGAGCCCCTTACGGAGATTATGACAACGCAACAATCCAAACGCTTTCCTCCATTAATATGTATACAATTCAATGGGATGTTGACAGTCTTGATTGGAAAGACAACGCTACGCCTGAGAGTATTTGCGAGCGGGTGACGAGCAAGGTGAAAAATGGTTCTATCGTGTTATTCCATAACGATGCCG
>CAYQFD010000005.1:0-4585 GCA_964416795.1 uncultured Ruminococcus sp.
TTGCCGTAGGTTCGACATCTGCATTGGCAGGTACTCTATCACTTTTGACAAGTGTGGCAGGTCTGCCGGAGGTTAAGGAATAGTAAGAAATAAGATATAATCACAGAAAATTCGTGTAAAATTCGTGCAATAAAAAAACAAACCGCATAACAATGCGGTTTGTTTGCTTTTTGGTGGAGATGAGGAGAATCGAACTCCTGTCCGAAAATCTATCCATATCGGCGTCTCCGAGCGCAGACACATCTTTAAGTTCCCTTATAAAGCCGTCAAGTGTCGGACTGCTTTATTCGGTAGCCTCTAATCCGTGATGGCAATCAAGGCGCTTTGCCATTCACTTTCACCGCTAAAATGACACCCTTGCGAAGCCGCGGTAGTCTTCGGTCGGATGAGCAGCCAAATTAGGCTGCTAAAGCAACTTTATTGTTGTTAGTTAATTTTTTATACGGATTTTATAGCGGTTCCGCACCGCTGCTCGCTTCCGATATTTCAAAATCCCCGTCGAAACCTTTACATCCCCATGGAGAAAATTTTGTCCGACAAAATTTTTAGATAATAGATAATAGTGAATAATTTAGGTGTTTTCGCAAAGCGAAAACGGAATCATAAAATGTTTTTTATCTGTTTTGTTCTTTTAATGCGCGGTCGATTGCGCGGTTTGCATCACGTTTGGCGGCAGTTTCGCGTTTATCATAAAGCTTTTTACCCTTGCAGAGTCCAAGCTGAACCTTTACAAGTGAGCCTTTAAAATAAACCGATAGGGGAATGAGAGCCAGCCCCTCTTGCTTTACTGCACCAAAAAGGCGCATAATTTCTTTTTTGTGGAGTAAAAGCCTTCGGTTTCTGTCAGGCGGGCGGTTAAATATATTGCCGTGCTCGTAAGGGCTTATATGCATTTGCTTGATAATCATTTCACCGTTATCAACACTGCACCAAGCGTCCTTAAGATTAACACCGCCTGCGCGCACAGACTTAACCTCGGTACCCGAAAGAGAGATTCCCGCTTCAAAGCTTTCAAGCACAAAATATTCGTGATATGCTTTTTTGTTTGTTGCAATAGTTTTTGTGTTTTCCACGAAAATACCTCCTTCAAAGATAGTGTAACCGAAATACCTTGAAAATAAAAGTGAAAACAGTCGAATTTTAACGCCCGTAAGGCATTTACCTTGCGGGCGTTTCTTTAAATGTGATAGGTTTCTAAATCTTAAGATTTATTATGTTCAAATAATTAATCCTCGGAAATAGCCTCAACAGGACAACCGGCAGCACAAGCACCGCAGCTGCAGCATTTATCTGCATCGATTACATATTGAGCATCACCTTCAGAAATAGCATCGCAAGGGCAGCTTGGAGCACAAGCACCGCAGCTAATGCAAGCATCAGAAATACTATAAGCCATTTAAATACACCTCCATAGCATTATTAAGTCTATTGTAACAATAAATCTTCCAAAAAGCAAGAAGAAATATCGTTATGCGACAAATTCCATAAAAAATTATGAATTATTTTCCTTGGTTTGCAGGGGATTTCTTTGTGCGCGAGATTAACTTGACTTTATCGCGGTGGATTTTAAAGGGGATTGCGTCACCCTCGATGAGCTTTACGAAAAGGTTGCCTGTGATAAGATTAACATCTGTAACAACCGCCAAACCGTCAGCCGTTTTAACTGTAGCACCGACATTTGGGGTAAATGAATTGAGATGCTCGTAAGCGTCCTGCTCGTATTTAAGACAGCACATAAGCCTACCGCAGCTGCCCGAAACCTTTGTGGGATTAAGGGAAAGACCCTGCTCCTTAGCCATTTTGATTGAAACGGTCTGGAAATCGTTTAAAAACTGCTTGCAGCAGTAAGGCTGACCGCAAATTCCGATTCCACCGAGCATTTTTGCCTCATCTCGAACACCAATCTGGCGAAGCTCGATTCTTGTGTGAAAATGTGCGGCAAGGTCCTTTACAAGCTCTCTAAAATCAACTCTGCCGTCAGCAGTAAAGAAGAAAACAATACGTCCTCCATCAAAAGAATATTCAACATTTACGAGCTTCATATCTAATTTATGATTTTCCACCATAGCCTCGCAAACTTTAAGAGCATCCTTTTCCTTAAGCTTGTTTTCTTCTACTCTTTTAAGATCCCTTTCATTCGCAAAGCGAAGCATTTTACAAAGCGGCTTTACAATGCTTTCGTCTTCAACCTTGTGGTTTTTAGCGCTGACAGTACCAAGCTCTTTACCGCTTTGAGTTTCAACGATAACCTTATCACCTGCAGAAACTGTTTTTCCAACAGGGTCAAAGTAATAGGCCTTGCCACCGTCCTTAAATTTTACCGATATAACTTCTGTCATAAAGATACCTCTATCTATTGTTAGTAATTTGTTCGGCAGAGCTTGTAAGCGTGCAGAACAAAAGACTCAAATTAATGTTTGTTATAAGACTGCTTTCTTTCTCACAGATAAGCGAATAAAAACGTGACAGCATTTGAGCAGTATAACCGCTCGGCTTTTTTCGTAGAGCTTCAGCGGTGTAATATTTAAGCTCCTTAAAAAATGCTGCTGTTTCTATTCTGTTTTTCTCGAAAGGCGCTGTAAGAGCCAGCATTGAGAAAGAATCACCCCGCAAAAACAGATTTAAAAATTCCTTTGCGGCGGCGGTTGTTTTACTGTCCTTCTTGCCTGAAAGCTGGTCAAGTGCCTTGCCGATATTGTTTTTGCTGATATAGAGCGCTTCCTCAATTTCACTGTCATTAAAATCGGTTGAGGATTTTATATATTCGAGTGCCTCACTCTTTTCGGGGGTGCTCAGTGTCAGCACAATACAACGTGATATTATGGTTTCAAGAAGCGAAGCCTTGCTTTCGGTGATAAGTATAAAGAGAACCGATTCGGGTGGCTCCTCGAGCACCTTTAAAAGCGCATTTTGTGATTGCTCATTCAAGGTGTGCGCATAGTCGATAATAAAAACTCTGCGCTTTGCCATGTGAGGCTTGATATACGCCTCGTTTTTAAGCTCTCTTACCTGTGCTACCGATATGTTTTTCTTGTTTTCTTCAGGTGCAATTATTGAAATATCGGGGTGATTAAGCTTTAAATTGCAGTTTTTACAAGTATTACACGGCGCATTCTCGCCTGAACAAACTGCGAAAGCTGCTAAGTAATAAGCTAATGTATGCTTACCGTTTCCTGTATCCCCCTCAATTAAAATTGCATGGGGAAGACGGTTTTCCCTTAAAGCATTGGTTATGCTTAAATTAATCTTACTGTTTCCAACGAGCGGAAAACTCATATTACGAAACCAACCTTTTTCATAGCCTTAAAGTAGGTTTTACGTGCTACCTTTTCGGCTTTTTCTGCGCCCTCGCGGTATAGCACCTCGAGTGCCTTTTTATCCTTAATAATTTCGTCATAACGCTGTTTGATTGGTGCTAATGTGTCGGCAACGGCTTCGCCGACCGCCAACTTAAAATCACCGTAGCCCTTACCCTCAAACTCTTTTTCAACCTCTGCCACAGTCTTGCCTGTAACGGTGGAATAAATTGTGATAAGGTTTGAAATACCGGGCTTTTCTTCGGACATTTTGACACAAGCCTCAGAATCTGTGACGGCGCGTTTGAATTTTCTTATAATATCATCGCGGCTGTCAAGTATAGCTACCCAAGAATTCAGGTTATCGTCCGACTTGGACATTTTTTTGCTCGGGTCCTGAAGTGACATTATGCGTGCGCCCGCTTTTGGAATATAAGGCTCGGGGATTGTGAAAACATCACCGTAGATATTATTAAAGCGGGTTGCAATATCACGTGCAATTTCAAGATGCTGCTTCTGGTCGGCACCTACAGGCACGAAATCCGGTTTATAAAGCAGAATATCCGCCGCCATAAGCACAGGGTATGAAAATAAACCGACATTTACGTTTTCTGGGTGCTTTGCAGATTTATCCTTAAACTGTGTCATTCTTGACATTTCGCCGAATTGGGTATTACAGGATAAAAGCCACGAAAGATTAGCGTGCTCAGGAACGTGCGACTGAATGAAAATTGTATTTTTTTCGGTATCAAGACCTAAAGCCAAAAGCAGAGCATAGGTTGAATAAATCTGCTGTCTTAAAGCGGCGGGGTCTTGACGGACGGTTATGGCGTGCAAATCTGCAACAGCAAAGGTGCAGTCAAACTCATCCTGCATAGCAATCCAATTTTTAAGAGCGCCTAAATAGTTACCTAAGGTTAGCATACCGCTGGGCTGAATACAGCTTAAAACCTTTTTCTTATTAGTTTGTATATTTTCTTGACACATAAAATCAATCCTTAAAGTTATGTTATTTTATCATAATAACATATTTATTATATATTTACAAGTTTAATTATCTTCATCTATATCAACGTTGATTTTAAAACCGCCCTCAAAACCGCCTGTATCTTTCGGAATGTCGATTTCTAAATCAGTATCAAGTATATTGATTTTTTCTTCACTCACAGGTTCTGTGAAATCGTCCTCTTCCTTTTCGAGCAATTCCTCGCTTTTCCATTTTTTAATAAGCGCATCGCCTTCGGGATAGTTATTATAAACCATATGCTTTTTGGAATAAACGGTATAAA
>CAYQFD010000005.1:4685-10690 GCA_964416795.1 uncultured Ruminococcus sp.
TCGCCTTCGGGATAGTTATTATAAACCATATGCTTTTTGGAATAAACGGTATAAACTATAATATAAAGCAGTAAAATTGCAGCACCCAGTGTGGAAACAAGCAATCCGTTTTTAAGACCTGGGGTGGTGTAGTTAAAGCGGATATCACTAGTGCCCGCGTCTACCTTTACAGCCATAAAGCCTACGTTTACTTTTTCAATTTCTGCCGTTTTACCGTTTACTGTTGCAGTCCAGCCCTCGTCATAGGGGACAGAGAAAAATACAAGCGTTTCCTTTTCCCTTTCTACCATTGCGGTAAAGCCTCTGTTATCAATACTGAAATATTGCGCCGAGGTGGCTGCTAATTTTTCACTGTCGTGGGATATAGCATCTTCCGAGAGAAGAAGTGTTTTGTCCTCCTCATTGGAATAGTAGGTCATAGTTCCCAGAGCAGAAATATCCTCAAACAAATGTCCGTATTTCTGAATCTGTTCTTCGGTTAAAAGCATAGCTTTAAGCATAAGATTAGCGCGTAGATTTTCCTCATAACCGTTACAGAATTCATAGTTCATATAGTAATCATAGGAAAAACCGTAGGGAATATAGTTATCGTTTTCGTAAATATAATAGTCGTTTTCGGTTTTCACATAACTGTAGCCTGCCATTTCGGTTTCGCGGCTGTCTTCATCCACAAAGCTGTCAACCGATTTGCTGTTTAAAAGATATTTAACCGATAAAAGCGGACGAATTGCATAAACATCTGTGTCGGGGCGGCTTGCAACATCGCGGCTCACTCCGATATATTCATAAAACTCCATAATAGAGCTTGGAACTACCGAATGGAAAGCGTTAATTCCTGAAAGACCTAGATACATTGAGGTATTGTCAACACCGTCATAAACGTCAACCCTGAACTGTGAAGTGTCGCCTAAATCAACCTCGCCTTCAATAAGCTGGTCAATCATAACGCTTTTAACATCATAGGAATGGGAACGTCCGCAAGCGACAAAAACATTACCGTAAACAATACTTATAATGCAGACACAGACAAGTGCGCATTTATTAAAGGTCTGTCGCTTTTCTTTAAGCGTTTTAAGCAGAAAGCCTAATGCAATAAGGCTTATAATCGCTATCGCACAGGAAACAAAAAATCTTACGGCGTAAGTAAGCTTTTCATCCCAGTTAGCGCCCTGTGAGTAAAGTCCCCATATAAGCTCGCCTGCATCGTTTTTCTGAGGGAAAAAGCCTATAACAGCCGTTACGGCAACGGTTATGCCCAACACCCATTTGTAGCCGAATGACCAGTCAACCTCGCGGTCCTCAGTGAGTGTTACGGTGGCAAGTGCCATCATAAGAATGGGCATATAGTACCAACGGGCATAATAAGAGGAATTGAAGGCATAAAAAGAAGAGTTGAGGAAAGGCACCATAGCCATAAAAATGCAGATACCTATAACCCTTTTAAGCCAATGGTTTTTGCGCTTAGCAAAAAAGGTAAACACACCCACCATACTGAAAAGGGGAAGCCAACCTCCCAAAGAAGACCATGCAACGTCTGCCTTGGGGAAGAAGATGGGACGCGCGGGAATATCGGGCGGAAAGAAGAAGCATTGCAGGGCATTCGCATAGATACTCTCTTTCCCATACATAATGGCATTCCAACCGATTAAAATCTCGGAAATACGGCCGTTGCCTGTAATAGCCATAATAGACGGAAGTAAGAGAAAAGCGGATAGAAGCAAGCCTAAAACTGCCTCGAAAGCAAGCGCGGCAAAGCGTGAAAATTTAATATTAACTGCTCCGCTAAATAATCTCACAAAGAAGTAAATTACAGTAAATACAACCATTCCAAAGAAGAAGAAATAGTTACAGACAGCGCAAATACAAACAGCCAAAGCAAAAACAAAGCGTTTGTTTTCGGTTATAAGCATTTCAAGTGCCAGCAGTAGCAGTGGGAAGAAAATCATTGGCTCGTGGAAATGATTGAAGAAGATATTATAAACTGAGAATCCCGAAAAGGCATATAGCAGACCGCCAAGACGTGCGGCTTCAGGTGTGCGTGTGAAACGGCGGATATAAAAGTAGGAGGTGAGCGCGGCGCAGCCGAACTTTAAAATGAGAAGCGGTCCCATTAAATAAGGCACAAAGCTGTTAGGAAACGGAATTGTAAGCCAGAAAAAAGGACTGCCCAAAAGATAAAAGCTGTATGAACCAATAAAATTAGAGCCTAGGTCTGTAGTCCAGCTCCAGAAAATATTACCGCTTTTTACGGCTTTATGACATTCTTGATAAAAAGGGATTTGCTGAACGTTAAAGTCACCGTAAAATGTGAAATAACCCTCGCTCATTATCATATACGGCACAAAAAATGCCGCCGAAACAAAGAGGGCAATGAGAAAAGTGGAAAGATATTTTTCCTTTTGAGGCTTTAATGTTGTAAGTTTCATTTTAGAAAAATTCATTTTTATGTCCCTTTATAAATAATTGGTATTGATATATTATACCATTTAATGCTATAATAATCAACGTAATAATATTTAATTTTTTATTAGTATAGGAAGTGCAAATATGCCGAATCATTTTTATGCAATGATGTCACGAATGAAAAATATATACCGTTGGGGGCTTATGCGCAACACAAGAAAGGAAAATTTAAGCGAGCATTCCTTGGAGGTGGCACAAATTGCCCATGCGCTCGCCATTATTAACCGTAAACGCTTTGGCGGCAATGCGGACCCTAAATATGCTGCTTGTGTCGCTATGTATCACGATACATCTGAGATTATAACAGGAGATATGCCCACACCTATTAAGTATTATAATTCCGAAATTAAATCTGCTTATAAACAAATCGAGGCGGCGGCAGAAAAAGAGCTTTTAGAAATGCTGCCCCACGATTTCAAAGAAGAGTTTTCTTCAATTTATAACCCCGATGAGTTGACAACGCGTCTTGTCAAGGCGGCAGATAAAATTTCTGCACTCATTAAATGCACAGAAGAACTCGAGATGGGCAATCGAGAGTTTGCAGTAGCAAAGGATACCGTAAAACAGGCGATAGACAGTATGAACTGCAGGGAAGCAAATATCTTTTTAGAGGAGTTTTTGCCCTCATTCTCACTGTCGCTAGATGAACAAAGAAAATAAATTTACTGCTTCACTTAAGCGTTGTGTTCTAAAGAACAAAACGCAACGATATAAATCCCTTGCGGGATTTTCGATATGTGCTTTGCACTCGATATGCGTTATACGCGCGATATATCGCCTAAAGGCGACGAGAAAAAGGGATTTATATCATATCGGGTTTACCTCTAGGTAAACATATCGAATTTTACGAAGTAAAATATATCGAATTGCGAAGCAATATATCGCAAATTTATTTTAAAACAATAAAAACGGATGCGTAGAAGTTTTCTACACATCCGTTTATTTATGTCTTATATCGTAACCTCACTCACACCGGTTGCAGCCTGTGTGCAGTATAACGAGCAATAAAAATTATTCTAAAAACTGTCCTCAACCACACGCCTTATACGGTGGAGCAGTTTTATTTTAAAAAGTTAACAAAATATCTTTATTTTTGACTTTAGTTGTGATATAATCTATTATGTATATTTATGTGTATTGAAAGATGAGGTGGAGCTCTGTGATAAAAAAACTTGCAATAATTTTGTTGTGTATGTGTTTAGCCTTTTGTTTATGCGGCTGCAATTTATTTGCCGCTGATACAGCAGAGCTTTTAAGTCCGCCTTTACTTTCGGGTGACCTTAAGCCTATTTCGGATATTATAGCCAAAACGGCAGGTGAGGGCTACAGCCTTAAATACCCCTCGCGCGGCGACTATCGTTCGGCTGTTATACGTGAGGATATTGACGGTGACGGTTTGCTTGAAGCCTTTGCTTTTTATTCAACTACCGACGGCGAAACGGTTAATATGAATATAAATGTTATTGCCAAAAAGAATGGGCAATGGGAATCTGCCGCTACTCAAAAAATAGTTGCAGGCGGTGTTGACAGGATTGAATTTTGCGACCTTGACAGCGACGGTGTAAAAGAAATATTGGTAGGCTGGGAAATTTACGGTACAAGTGAGATGCAGTTGGCAGTTTACGGATTTTCCTCCGCAACGCTGACACAAAGAATGCTGCAAAAATATACGCACTTTAAGACCTGTGACCTTGACGCTAACGGTAAAAACGAAATCTTTATTGTAAAGACTGCTACGGCCCAAAATAGCAATACCGCTTTGATTTTCGCACTGACCGATAAAGGAATTACAGAGATTTCCTCATGCGAATTGGATTCAACCTCAAAAACCTTTAACGAGCCTATAATTTCTACCCTTTCAAACGGAAAGCCTGCGGTTTACATTGATGAAATAAAAGGTGCGGGTGCTGTCACAGAGGTGCTTTTCTTCGAAAAGGACGTTTTAGTGAATCCGCTTTATTCAAAGGAAACCAAGGAAACGGTTGCAACCTTGCGTTCGGTATCCTTTAGTGTTACGGATATCAACGGTGACGAAATTCTGGAAATTCCCATTCAGGCGAATGTACCCTCTGTGCTAAGGAATGACGCTAACGAAAAGCTATATCTTACAAACTGGTGTTCATTTAACGGGGAAAATCTTACTGTGCAGAGAACCTCAATGATTAATATGAATGACGGTTACTCTTTTACTGTTCCTGCACGCTGGATAGGTAATATTGCGGTGCTAAAAAATACCACAACAAGAGTGCGTGAAATTTATCGCTATAATTCCGAAGAAGACGTAATCGGCGAGAGCCTTATTCTTTTCGAGGCGATGAGTGTTTCGCAGTGGAAGGAAGAAACGCTTCGCGGCAGTGACGGTGTTGAAATAATAAAAAAGGACGGTATAGTGTTCGTGGCATATATTTCTGATGCCGCAAGAGCCGAGGGAATAACAGAAGATACGGTAAAATCAAGTTTTAGTCTTTTTGAATAGGAGAGAAAAGTTTTGAAGAGAATACTTATAGTTGAAGATGAAGCCGCCATTCGAGAGTTTGAGGCAATCAACCTTAAAAGAGTAGGCTACGATGTTACAGAAGCAGGCTCGGGCGAAGAGGCGCTTGATATTTACGATAACGATTCCGAGGGCTTTCAGATAGCACTTCTTGATATTTCAATGCCGGGTATTGACGGTTTTACACTTTGCAAGGAGCTCAGAAAAAGAAGCGAAACCTTAGGTATTATTATGCTTACCGCACGCACACAGGAAATGGATAAAATAAGCGGTCTTATGCTCGGGGCTGACGATTATATAACAAAGCCCTTCAGCCCAACCGAGCTTTTGGCGCGTGTTGACTCGCTTTACAGACGTGTGGGAATGAATGTGGCAAAGCCGGTGCCTAATAATGATGACATCAAGCTCGGCGATTTTACTCTTAATATCCGCAGAAGAACCTTACTTAAAAACAGCCAAAACATTGAGCTTACACAGGTTGAATTCCAGATGGTTGAATTTTTCTTCAGAAACCCCGATGTGCCGATAGACAGAACAGATATATTAAATCGTGTGTGGGGAGCTAATTATTTCGGCGAAGAAAAGATTGTTGATGTTAACATAAGAAGACTTCGTAAAAAGATTGAAGATGACCCATCAGACCCAAAAAGACTTGTTACTGTATGGGGTATGGGATATAAGTGGAACAGTAATTAATGCGAGATTGCTTGATGAACTCGTCATCAAGCATCGATATAAATCCCATTGGGGATTTTCGATATGCAAACTCAATATGCCTTGTGGCTCGATATGTGCCTTTCGGCACGAGAAGAGGGGATTTATATCATATCGAATTTGAGCGAAGCAAAAATATATCGAATTTACAGAGTAAATATATCGAGTTGTGTTTAAACACAACATATCGACAAAAATAAGATCCGACTTTATACTGTTATCGGGGAATGAACTTCCGTATAGTACAGATATAAACGAGCCAAAAAAGAGGTGAGAAATTTGCAACTGGATATTAAGTTTAAAAGTATTGCGGCAAGATGGTTTGTAAATATTT
>CAYQFD010000005.1:10790-19297 GCA_964416795.1 uncultured Ruminococcus sp.
TTGCAACTGGATATTAAGTTTAAAAGTATTGCGGCAAGATGGTTTGTAAATATTTTTCTTATCGTAGCAGTAATAGTTTGCACGGTTGCAATAGCCTTTTCCATGATTTTTAACGCAATGTATACCGAGCGTATTACCGACCTTGCCAGTGACTATGCTTATGAATTTTATGCGCTTTCGGGAACCAATGAAGCTACATTTGATGATACTGCTATTGATATAGCGGATGAATTTAAGTATAAAAACAAGATTGAGGTTCAGGTTTTTGATAGCGATAATAATTTAATCGTTTCTACCACAGGCTTCCAGACAGGGAGCGGTGCCATGCCTGATTATGAAAAGGCGCTTGCAAACGGCGGCAGTGCAGTTGCAAAAACTGAAACTGTCGGTGGGGAATCGGTTATTGCGGGAACTACTGTGATATATGATATTTTAGGCAAAAACTTGGGCGCTTACAGGTGGGTAACCTCGCTTGGCGGTCTTGAAAAGAATATGCTTATGTTTGTTATATGTGAAGTGATTATAGCGCTTGTAATTTTATCGATTAGTGCTTTTTCGGGACTGTTCTTTATTAAGTCGATTGTTCGCCCTATAAGAGATGTAAGCAATATGGCGCGTAAAATAGCGATGGGCGACTTCGAATCAAGAATAGAAATGAAGAAAAATGACGAAATCGGCGAGCTTTGTGACACGATTAATTATATGGCATCAGAGTTGAGTCAGGCGCAAAACCTTAAAAACGACTTTATTTCTTCGGTGTCCCACGAGCTTCGCACACCGCTTACTGCTATCAGAGGCTGGGGAGAAACCGCAAAAATGTCGGTGGGAACAGACGAGGCACTCGTAAACAGAGGTCTTGATATTGTGCTCTCAGAGGCGGATAGGCTTTCAAGTCTTGTTGAAGAATTGCTTGATTTTTCACGCATAGAAACAGGCAGAATGACAGTGGTGGCAAGTCCGCTTAATATTTCTCAGCTGCTTGAAGCTTCTGTTGGAATGTATGATGAGCTTTCAAAACAGCAGGGAATAGAACTCATTTTCACCCCGCCGAGTGAACAGCTTGAGGTTATGGGGGACGCTAACCGTTTAAAGCAGGTTTTCATTAATATTATAGATAATGCGGTAAAATACACCGAAAGAGGTGGTCAGGTGCTTGTCGACCAGCTTCATGAGGAGGGCTGTGTGCGTATTTCGGTTAAGGATACGGGTGTGGGTATTCCGGCACAGGATATTGACCGCGTGAAAGAAAAGTTCTATAAAGCCAATAAAACGGTGAGAGGCTCAGGTATCGGTCTTGCTGTTGCAGATGAAATTATAAAACAGCATCAAGGACTTCTTTTTATAGAGAGTGTAGAGGGTGTGGGCACTACCGCAACGATAGTACTTCCGCTTTACGAGCCCGAGGAATTAAGCGATACCAAAGAAATAAAAATTGAAGAAATAACTACTCAAGGAGAATAAAATGGGTAAATATACATCTATCGGAGGACAGGCACTAATAGAGGGCATTATGATGAAAAGCCCCGAAAAAACTGCTCTTGCAGTGAGAACGCCTGACGGCAGTATTGACATTACATATTTAGACCAGAAAAGCCTTAGGGATAAATACAAATTCTTTAGATTGCCTGTTGTAAGAGGCGTCATAAGCTTTGCTGAGTCTATGCTTCAGGGCTATAAGGCAATGATGCTTTCTGCCGATAAATCGGGTTTTACTGATTTGGAGGAAGAAAACAAAGAAAAGGATACCGAAAAAAAGGAGACAGGCTTACTTCTTAACACTGTAATGGTAATAGGCACTGTTTTGGGTGTTGCCTTGGCGGTTGTTCTGTTTATGCTTCTGCCTCGCCTTTTTGTGCAGGGGCTTGAATGGATTTTCAGAACAGAGTTTTCAAAATTCGCAAGATCGGGTATAGAACAGTTGTTAAAGCTCGGCGTGTTTGTGCTTTATGTTTGGGCAGTTTCCTTTATGAAGGATATAAAACGCGTGTTTATGTATCACGGCGCCGAGCATAAAACTATTTTTTGCTATGAAGCAGGACTTCCGCTTACGGTTGAGAATGTAAGAGATCAAAAACGCTTCCACCCAAGATGCGGAACATCCTTTATGATTCTTATGATTTTAATAAGTGTGATTTTCTCAACACTTGTGCAGATGATTTTCCCAAGTGTTTATGAATTGGCTTGGGTTTGGGTGCTTATTAAAATACTCCTTGTTCCGATTACCTGCGGTGTAGGCTTTGAAGTGCTTAAAATCTGCGGAAGATACGACAATATCGTAACAAGGATAATTTCAGCACCTGGTCTTTGGCTTCAGAGAATCACAACTAAAGAGCCTGAGGATAAAATGATTGAAATTGCAATAAGCGCACTTAAAGCGTGCGAGCCCGAAACACCTGATGTTGAAAGGGCTGTCGATACCGAAGCAGAAGAGGATAAAAATGACGATATTTGAGGCATACAATTCCACAAAGCAAAAGCTTGAAAAGGCGGGAATAGATGATTATGTTTTCGAGGCAAAGCAGATAATTAAGCATATAACAGGGCTTAACGCTTCTGGCATTATTACGAATTATAATAAAGAATTAACCTTATTTCAGCAAAATAATCTAGTGGCACTCATTCATCAGCGCGAGGTAAGATATCCCTTGCAGTATATTTTCGGACAATGGGATTTTTACGGCAGACCTTTCTTCGTAGGTCCAGGAGTTCTGGTTCCGAGAGCGGATACCGAAACACTGATTGATGAGGGCTTGAAATATTTAACCGAAAAGGACAGTCCCTTAATATTAGACCTTTGCGCAGGCAGTGGCTGTATAGGAATTACCTTTGCGAGAGAACGTGAGGATTCACGTGTTTTAATGGTTGAAAAGTATAGCGAGGCTATAGGTTATCTTGAAAAGAATATTTATAAAAACGATGCACCAAATGCGGTGGTTTTGCAAGGCGATATATTTGAGGCTTGCGGTGCGGACGGGCAATATGACCTGATAGTCAGCAATCCGCCATATATAAGCGATGACGAGTGGAGTGAAATTTCCCCCGAAACGCATTTCGAGCCCGAAACCGCGCTTAAAGCAGAGGACGGCGGTCTTGAATTTTATAAGGCAATAACCGAAAATTATAAAAATTCGCTTAAAAACGGCGGAATGCTCTTGTTTGAGGTTGGATACAGTCAGGCCCAAGCGGTTGCCGATATAATGAGAAACGCAGGGTTCAAAGACATTAAAATCGCAAAAGATATGGGCGGTATTAACCGCGCAGTTTCAGGTATATATTCATATTAAAGGAAAGAGGATGAAGAAATGGCTAAGGTACAGAATGTAAAGACTCCCGTAAGAAAGGTTGAGGACGAGGAAAAGCAAAAAGCCCTAAAAACCGCTATGGACCAGATAGAGAAAAAATTCGGTAAGGGTGCGGTTATGCGTCTTGGCGAAAATACGGCTATGAATATTGAGCATATTAGAACAGGCTCTTTGATGCTTGATATAGCACTCGGTATAGGCGGTATACCTAAGGGAAGAATAGTTGAAATTTACGGACCTGAATCCTCAGGTAAAACTACTGTCGCCCTTCACTGTGTGGCAGAGGCTCAAAAAGCAGGCGGCACAGCCGCGTTTATAGATGTTGAGCACGCGCTCGACCCTGTTTATGCATCACATTTAGGTGTTGATATTGACAGTCTTTTGGTGTCACAGCCCGATTCGGGTGAACAAGCCCTCGAAATTGCCGAAGCACTTGTTCGCTCAGGGGCGGTTGATATTATAGTTGTGGACTCGGTAGCAGCTCTTGTAACCCGCGCTGAAATTGATGGCGAAATGGGTGACAGTCACGTAGGACAATTAGCACGTCTTATGTCACAGGCAATGCGTAAGCTTGCGGGTGCACTTTCAAAATCCAACTGTGCGGCTATATTCATTAACCAACTGCGTGAGAAAATCGGTGTTATGTACGGTAACCCCGAAACAACACCGGGCGGCAGAGCGCTTAAATTCTATGCAAGCGTTCGTATTGATGTCAGAAAAGGCGAGGTTATTAAGGAAGACGGCGAGCTTGTAGGTACACATACAAAGGTAAAGATAGTTAAAAATAAGGTTGCACCGCCGTTTAAGACAGCCGAATTCGATATTATGTACGGCACAGGAATTTCACACACAGGTGAAATCGTTGATGCAGGTGTTGAGCTTGGTGTTCTTAAAAAGTCCGGCGCTTGGTTCTATTACGGTGAAACAAGACTCGGTCAGGGTAGAGATAATGTTAAAAAGCTGTTTGAGGATAATCCTGAATTAGCCGAAGAAATCGAGGCTAAAATTATGGCGGCTGTAGGTGACGGTGCCGAGGCGGTAGCTCCTACAGGTGACGATGCTATAGAAATTATGCCTACAGAGCCTGCGGCTATACCGCGTAAAAGCGTAGATATTGATATCGCGGTTGACGAATAATGCAGATAACCGCTTTAAGTAAGGATAAAAAACATCTTACAAAGGTCGTTTTTTGGGACTGTTCAGAATGTCTTTTAGATAATGATGTGGTATTAGAAAACGGACTTTGCGCTAATATGGATATTAGTGAAGAATTTTTAAATGAGCTTAAATTTTCTTCGGATTATAAACGCGCAAGGTCACGGGCGCTCTGGTATTTAGACCGAATGGATTATACCGAAAAGGCGCTTTTTGAAAAGCTCGTAAAGGCAGGCTTTTCAAAAAAGGCAAGTGCGGCTGTTATGGCAAAGCTTTGTGAGCTTGGTCTTGTAGACGACAGAAGATATGCTGAACGTATGGCAGAAAGACTGCTTAGCAATAACATCTCCAAAAGAGAAGTGCTTAATAAGATGTATTTAAAGGGCATACCTCTGGATTTGGCAAAAGAAATTTTAAGTGAAGCCGAAACGGATGAGAATGAGCAGATTAAAGCGCTCATAGAGGGGAAATACGCCTACAAGCTTACCTGTGAAAACGGTGTGGATAAGGTTTTCGCGGCACTAATTAGAAAAGGATTTTCTTTTTCAGCGGTTAGAAGTGCTTTGAAACAATATATAGAAGAACTATAATTATATTATCGGGGTACTGGACTGCAATTTCGCATAAATGTTGGCGGAATGACAGCCGAGGCACTCGGTAAACAGTATATAAAAGAACTATAATTATATTATCGGGGTATTAGACTGCAATTTCGCATAAATGTTGGCGGAATGACAGCCGAGGCACTCGGTGAATTTTGCGAGGAAGATTAAATGTATAAGATTGCAATGGTGTCACTTGGTTGCCCTAAAAATCAGGTTGATGCCGAGGTTATGCTAAAAACATTAGCAAACGCAGGATATGAAATAACCCCTGCCGAAGCAGAGGCTGATGCTATAATTATTAACACCTGCGGTTTTATAGAGTCCGCAAAGGCGGAGGCTATTGAAAATATATTGGAAGCATCCCACTATAAGACCGACGGAAAGTGTAAGGCGCTAATTGTTACAGGCTGTCTTGCTGAGAGGTACAGGGACGATGTGACTGAGGAAATTCCCGAGGTGGATGTTTGCGTAGGAATAGGCTCAAATTCTAAAATTGCAGAGATTGTAAAAAGTGCAATTGAGGGAGAAAGGCAAAATTCTTACGGAAATAAAGAGGACTTGAGTCTTAGCGGTGATAGAATTTTGGGCGGTTATCCGTTCAGCACTTATCTTAAAATAGCAGACGGCTGTGATAACTGCTGTACTTACTGTGCAATTCCAAAAATCAGAGGCAGAATGAGAAGCCGCACTATTGAGGACTGTGTTGAAGAGGCTAAAAAGTTAGCCTTTGAGGGTGTAACGGAGCTTATTGTTGTAGCACAGGATACCACCGCATACGGTACTGACATTTACGGTGAGCCGAAGCTTGCGGAACTTCTCACAGAGCTTTGCAAGGTTGGGGGGCTGCATTGGATAAGAACACTTTATACCTATCCCGATAAAATTGACGATAAGCTTTTAGAAGTAATAAAACGCGAAGAAAAGCTTGTGAAATATCTTGACATTCCCATTCAGCACGTTGACGGGGAAATTTTAAAGCGTATGAACCGCAAGGGCGATTATGAAAGCTTGTCGGCACTTATAGACAGAATAAGAGAAAAAATCCCCGATATAACCCTTCGAACTACGCTTATTACAGGCTTTCCAGGTGAAACAGACGAGCAGTTCTGCACACTTGCAGAGTTTGTTAAAGAAAAAAGGTTTGACAGGCTCGGTTGCTTTACTTACTCAGCAGAGGACGGGACTGCGGCGGCAGAATTCGAAAATCAGGTTGACGAGCAGACCAAAACCGACCGTATGGAGAATATAATGGAGCTTCAAATGACTATTGCTGCTGAGAAAAATGAGGAGAAGCAAGGCAGTGTCACTGAGGTTCTGGTTGAAGGCTGGGACGATTATATTAAATGTTATTTCGGCAGAACTGTGGCAGATGCCCCTGAAATAGACGGTAAAATTTTCTTTATGTCTACAAGACAGCTTAAAATAGGCGACTATGTAAGGGTTAGAATTAACGACTCAATAGATTACGATTTGTTAGGAGAAATTGAAGAATGAACACACCGAATAAATTAACAGTTGGAAGAATGATAGCAACACCGATTTTTATGGCGACTATGCTTATTAATTTTCCATTTCATTATCTTGTATCCTTAGTGCTGTTTATTGGCGCTTCTCTTACGGATATGATTGACGGTAAAATGGCGAGAAAGTATAACCTTGTAACAGATTTCGGTAAATTTCTTGACCCCCTTGCAGATAAAATGCTCACAACAAGCGCGTATTTAGGCTTTATATGTATGTTTGCCGATAAGTACGGCTACTGTTGGCAGATGACTGCTATTACATTTGTTGTGCTTTTCAGAGAATTTATGGTGTCCTCAATAAGACTTGTTGTGCTGTCCTCGGGCGGAAAGGTTATTGCCGCAAATATTTGGGGCAAATTAAAGACTGTAAGCCAGATGGCAGGCATAATCTTAGCCCTTTTCGCTTACACTCTTATTAAGGATTTCGGATTAACTTCTATAGAACCTATAGCTGACATTGTAATACTTGTTCTTTTCTGGATTTCTACAGTTCTTTGCACTGTTTCGGGTATCATTTACCTTTGGGGTGCGAAGGACTACATCAATTCTTCAAAATAGGGGATTATATGTTTAATAGATTAAAAGAGGATATAAAAGCCTTCAGGGACCGCGACCCTGCGGCAAAAAGCGATTTGGAAATTTATTTTCTGTACCCAGGCTTTAAGGCTATAAGAATGCACCGCAGAGCGCATTTTTACTATAAACACGGCTTGCCGTTTTTAGCGCGTTACGTTTCACAGAGGGCGGCGCGCAAAACGGGCATTGAAATTCACCCAGGTGCGACTATCGGCAGGCGCCTTGTTATAGACCACGGAACAGGTATAGTAATAGGTGAAACTACTGAAATCGGTGACGATGTGCTGATTTATCAGGGTGTAACGCTTGGCGGTACAGGTAAGGACACGGGCAAGCGCCACCCAACTATTGGCAATAATGTAATGATTAGCGCGGGCGCTAAGGTTTTAGGCCCCTTTAAAATAGGCGATAATTCGCGTGTTGCGGCGGGAGCGGTAGTGCTTGAGGAAGTGCCGCCTAATTCGACTGTTGTGGGAATACCTGCGCGAGTTGTGCGTCAGGACGGTAAGAAGGTCGGCCATGAGCTTGACCAGATACATATTCCCGACCCTGTAAAACAGAGAATGGATAGCCTCGAAAGCCGTATCGCAGAACTCGAAAAGGAGAAAAATGTATGAAAATTTTCAACACACTCACAAGAAGTAAGGATGAATTCAAACCAATAACCGAGGGCGAGGTTAAAATTTACGCCTGCGGACCTACGGTTTATAACTATATCCACATTGGTAACGCAAGACCTCTTTGTGTTTTTGATGTGCTTCGCCGTTATTTTGAATGGCGCGGATATAAGGTAAATTTCGTTCAGAATTTTACCGATATCGACGATAAGCTAATTAAAAAGGCAAATGAAGAGGGTATTACTGTACCCGAAGTTGCAGAACGCTTTATAGGTGAATTTTGGACCGATGCTAAAGGTCTTAACGTAAAAGAAGCTACTGTTCATCCCCGCGCTACCGATAATATTGAGCAGATACAGAATATTATCTCTTCGCTCATAGAAAACGGATACGCTTACGAAGCAGGCGGTGACGTTTATTACAGAGCAAAGAAATTCGGGGAATACGGCAAGCTTTCCCATCAGCCGCTTGAGGATTTGGAGGCAGGCGCACGTATTGAAACAGGAGATATCAAGGAAGACCCAATGGATTTCTGTCTTTGGAAGGGCGCAAAACCTGGCGAGCCTTATTGGGAGTCGCCTTGGGGCAAGGGAAGACCCGGTTGGCATATAGAATGCTCGGCTATGGCAGGAAGATACTTGGGCAAAACAATAGATATCCACTGTGGCGGTCTTGACCTTATTTTCCCTCACCACGAAAACGAAATCGCACAGAGTGAGGCTGCAAACG
>CAYQFD010000006.1:0-3107 GCA_964416795.1 uncultured Ruminococcus sp.
GGCGGTGTAGGACCTATGACCATTGCTATGCTTATGCAAAACACCCTTACTGCGGCTAAAAGGCAAAACGGTATAGAAGAATGAAAAAGTTAGTTAAAAGAGTTATATTTTCTGCATTTGCAGTAATTCTAAGCTCTTCATTTGCCCTTTCGGTCTTTGCGGCACAGGTGAATGCAGGTGACAGCTTTTATGCCTTTGGTGAGCAGACCGATAAAGTATGCGAAGTACTCGGTATGGAAGAAAGTGCGCTCCAAGACTACTGCAAAAATAACAGTATAACCTATTTCGCGGTAGATAAGGACAATAAAAGGCAAATTAAGCTGCTTTGCTATGAAACGGATTTTTCGAACAGTATTATTAATATCAGTTCAATGACGAGCGATAATATCTCTGTGCTTATCCCCGAAATTGTGGGTATAGAAAATGCCAAGGGCGATGTAATAACCAAGGGTGAGCAAAAGTTTATTAAAACCGTTGCCTCAACGGCCGACAGCGGCGGTGAGTATATTTTAACCACATATATGACTGTGGCAAACAGAAAAAATTATTTCTTGAATTTCTACACGCTTAAAGGCGAGGATACAAATTATACAGATGAAATTTTCGAGAATTATGCAAAATCAGAGGTATTTTCAGGCGAAAAGGAACAAAGCTTTAATCTGCAAAGGATTTTAATTTTCGTAGGCTTTGTTGTATTTACTGCGGTTTTTGTGTTTGTCGCAATAACTGTTGTAAGAGACCTTAAAAAACCAAAAGAAGAAACTGAAGAATAATTTAAAAACCTGCCCCAAATTGTAGTATTACAATTTGGGGCAGGTTGTTTTATCTTTAAATAATGTGTGTTACTTCAACAATGCCGCTTTTGTGGTAAAGTGATGGGGTTATAAGAAGCGAATAGCCTCTTCCCGCGTCGGCAGTCCATTCTACAGGCTTGTGTCTTGGTACTGCGGTAGCACCAAGCAGCATCATTATAGCGCCGCCGTGCATTATAACACCTGCGTTTTCTATATTTTTATCAAGCATATCGAGTACGATTTGATTAAGCCCCACGCATAGCCTTTTTATGAATTCGGCATTGGTTTCACCGTTAGGTGCGGCGATTTTGCCTTGTGTCCAAGCTAAAAAATCAGGGTTGTTTTCAAGACTTGCGGCGGTTTTGCCCTCAAAATCACCAAAATCGTATTCCCTTAAATTTTCTACTGCAATTATCTCTTTATCGGGGAAGAGGACAGCGCCTGTCTGTTTGCAGCGAAGCATAGGACTTGAATAAAGACGTTCTATTTCGGGGTATTCCATATTGTCTTTAACGAGCCTTAGCTCCTGTAAGCCCTCAGGGGACAGCGGCATATCTGTTTTACAGCCGATATACTGTCCTAAAACATTTGCATCTGTCATTCCGTGGCGGATAAGGTGGATTTTTAAGGTTTTCATAGAATACACTCCAAAATTTCTGTGATAATACTGTTTGATACAAGCATTCCCTTGTTTGTAAGAGAAATTTTATTCTCATTTTTATTTATTAGCCCGTTTTTTTCAAAGCTTTCACACTTAAAGAAAAATTCGGGCGAAAATTTTATATTAAATAGGTTTTCGGTTTCATTTATATCGATTCCGTCTTTAAGTCTTAGACGTAGCATTACATATTCTTCGATACCCCCGCTTTGTCCGTCAGCGACAGGGGAATTGCCACCGATAAAGCCTTTTAAATCTCTTTCATAATAAAATCTTTCGCCGTTTACACTTGAATGTGCAGACGGGCCTATTCCTAAATAATCTATACCCCGCCAATATTTCAGATTGTGTCGGCTTTCATAACCATCACGGCAGAAGTTCGAAATTTCATAATGCGAATAGCCTTTTTCTTCAAGATAATCGCACATAAATAAATACTGCTCGGCAACCTCGTCCTCGTTTGGAATATTCAGTTCTTTTTTTGAGAAAACGGTGTTTTGCTCGATTTTTAAGATATATGCTGAAATATGCTCAGGGTTTAGAGCAGTCGCAAATTCAAGCGTCTTACCCAGTGTTTCAAAATCAGAATCGGGAAGACCTAACATTATGTCAAGTGAGATATTTGAAAATCCTATTTCCCTCGCTTTTTTTACGGTTTTTGCAACGTCGCTTACTGTATGCATTCTGCCAAGCACCTTAAGCTCGCTGTCAATACCGCTTTGCATACCGATTGACAAACGGTTTACCTTTGCCGCTTTTGCACACTGTAAAAGATATTGGGAGGCGCCGTTTGGGTTCATTTCGAGTGTAATTTCACAATCCCGTGAGACACAAAAACGGCTCTTAACCTCGTTTATAACCTCTTTTAAACGGTATGAGAGTAACGACGGTGTACCGCCGCCGAGGTAAATAGTATCAATGGGGCGACTCGATTTGCCGCCCCACTGTTTAATTTCTCTTTTAAGTGCCTGTGTGTAGCTTTCGAGCAAATCTTCTGTTACAAACGAAGAATAAAAGTCACAGTAATTACACTTTTTTTCGCAAAAAGGAATATGTAAATAAAGTCCTGCTTTATTAGTCAAGGATTTCACCGATGCAGCTGCCCGGTACTGCTGCAGCATTAGCCTCATCAGTATCAATGTGCATTGCAAGAGCGTAGCTATCGCTAACACGAGCTACAACATCAGCAAAAATGAGTGCTCTGTCAGCGGTGGGGATCTTAACAGATACAATCTGCTTATCCTTAATGCCGTACTTTTCACCGTCAGCACAGGTCATATGAATGTGACGCTTTGCAGCGATAACACCCTCTGTAATTTCGATTTCACCTGCAGGACCTATAAGCTTGCAAGCGCCTGTACCCTTAATGTCGCCCGACTCTCTGATAGGAGCGGTAACTCCGATAGAGCGTGCATCTGTAAGGGATAACTCAACCTGAGTATCAGGGCGAACAGGACCTAAGATAGATGCTTTGAGAGAACCCTTTGTTCCTACAACAGTTACCTTCTCTTCGCAAGCGAACTGACCGGGCTGTGAAAGGTCCTTTTTGTTTGTGAGTGTGTATCCTTTACCAAAGAGTGCCTCTAAAGCCTCCTGTGATACGTGAACGTGACGTGCTGAAATTTCAACTAAAACTTCTTTTTTCATTGAGAATT
>CAYQFD010000006.1:3207-5940 GCA_964416795.1 uncultured Ruminococcus sp.
AGTATTTCAAGTAGTAACTTTAATTTTTTTAAGGCAAAACCGCACTGTGAAGATGCAAACCTGTATTTTCACAAGGCAACAAACCAAAAACACAAAGTATAAAAGGGCATCAAGACGGCTGAAAAGTCTGCCGACAGATATGCTTGAAACCGCGGCGGAATAAGGAAAATCGAGCACTGCAGAAAACTCTGCCCCAAATAACAAAACACAAGAAAAAAGACATACCGACAAAACAAGTGCACCTATTGTGACGCCACCAAGCACCGCCGATTTTTGTGTTTTGCCGAAAACCGCATACTGATAAAAGCCCAATAAAACTGCAGGCACATAAATACTGAAAAATTGCTTTTTAGTGCCGTCTATTAGCCTTGAAAGCGAGAAGTTTTCGGGCAATATTATATTCTCTGCTTTCAAATTCGGCAACAGCAAAAGGGTGAAAATTATGATTACGGCAATACTATATATAAAGCTAAGCAATGAAAACTTTAATATGTCTTCCTGACGGCGAAATGCAAAGTAAATACAAACCCCACCGAATAAAACTACCGAAAAAAAGAGCGAAGCCGAATCAAGCAAAACGTCACACACAAAGCGGCAAAAAATTTTAAAGGTTTCGGCTAACGTGAAAGCGGCAAGCACGCATATAGAAAACAAAATAATGCCCTTTAAAAAGGCAATTTTGCCTGTCACAATTTTTTCTGTCAGAGGTACGCATATAAGACAGATTAAAACCCCTGCCACAGCAGATAAAAGATACCCGAGCAGACTGTAAAAGCCGCTTATAAAAGGTAAGGTTATTATAAACTGTCCTAATATAAAAAGTGCCGAAACCGCAATCGTATGTGTATAAAAAACAGCTTTGGTTTTAATTTTCGTCACCTTCTATATAAAAAATATCTTGCTCAACCTTAAAAAAGGGAAGCGGTTTGTGTTTTTTACCCTTTAGCCTTAAGTCTTCTATTTCAAAAAAGCGGTTATTAAATGCCGTACCCTGTTCACTGTTAACGGTTTCGAGCATAGAGGCAATTTCATAACCCACAGCAATATCCGACACAGGCTTTAATTTTAACAGACCGTTTGCACTTTTCGTTTCGGCGAAGCCCACAGAAACCGTTATCTGCTCATTATTGCGACAGAATTTATAAATATCGTTTTTAACGCTTTTCTCTAAATTTTCGCCTAATATTATCATAGCACAATGACTGAAATCAAGCGGCTTTGCGCTTTTGAGCATCGCACTATCCAATGCCAGTGTAAATGTGCCGCCTTCCCCCTCAAAAATATTCGCCTCGGGCGACTGTTCGCTATCCTGAGAGTTTACAACCACCGCCTCTAAGGACACAAGCACATTATCTTTTTTTATATCAACGCCTATTGCCGATACTAAAAATTTGCCGTTTTGTGATATTACATTTCGCGTAGATTTGCAGCCGCAAAGTAAACCTAAGCATAATACCGCCGCCAGTATTTTTTTCATTTTTACACCCTTTTTTGTCTTGTATGATTTTTATTAAAGGCAGGTCTTTTTGTCATTTTAAACCAAGGCGCTCTAAGCACCGTATCTTTTAGACTCTGGAAAGAAAACCGCCTTAGCGACGCGGTATAATCAACCCCAAAGGATTCTAGCGAAATTATGTGTATAATACACACCGAAAACGCGAGTATAAAACCGTATAATCCAAAAAAAGCCGAAACGCACAAAAATATGAGCCTTAAATAAAAAACCGCGCCTTTGAGCCGTGGAATCATAAGTCCCGAAATGGCGCTTAAAGCTATTATAATCAGTATTGGCGTGCTTATAATCCTTGCATCCACCGCCGCCTGACCGACTACAAGACCGCCCACAATGCTGAGCGCGTGACCGAGGCTTTGCGGCATTCTGATTCCAGTTTCCCTTAAAATTTCAAACACGAACAGCATTATAAGACATTCGGTAAGGGGCGAAAAAGGAACACCCGCCCTAAGCTTTTCAATAGCCACCGCTAAGGAAGTGGGCAAAAGCTCGGTATGAAAGGTTGACAGTGCTATGAAAATTGCAGGGATACTTACAGACATAAAAAAGCAGATATATCTTAATACTCTGCCAACTGTGCTCACTAAAAAATTAAGGTAATAATCCTCGTCTGACTGAAAATTTTCCGAAAAAAGAAAGGGAAGTGTCAGCACCATAGGCGTGCCATCCACTACAACCGCAATTCTTCCCTCTAAAAGTCTGGCGGCTACAGTATCGGGGCGCTCTGTAGAGCCTACCGTTTTGAAAATTGAATATTTATTTTCCCTTACAAGCTCCGAAATATAGTTTGAATCAAGAATTCCGTCTATATCAATTTCACTGATTCTTTTCTTTAAAAGCTCGACGGTTTTTTTATCGGCAAGCGTGTCTAAGTAGCATATAAAAACCATCGTTTCGGTACGTCTTCCGACAGTAAGCATTTCGGCACATAAATCTGGAGTTCTCAGTTTTCGCCTTATCATAGCAAGATTAAACATCGCCGCCTCCTCAAAGGCTTCGCGCGGACCTTGTAAAACCCGCTCCTCCTGAGGCTCGGATATCCCCCTTGTTTTGAACCCTTTGAGGTCTATCGACACCGCAGTTTTATTGTTTTCTATCAGCAACAGGGCTTCGCCGTAAAGAATGCCCGATAGCATCTGTCCCACCTTTTCGCACATCTTAGTATCGCGCGCGAATACAACCTGAGTTGAAATATACTCTGCTAAGCTTTTGCACACATT
>CAYQFD010000006.1:6040-17876 GCA_964416795.1 uncultured Ruminococcus sp.
CGCGCGCGAATACAACCTGAGTTGAAATATACTCTGCTAAGCTTTTGCACACATTGGGTACAGCGTTTGTAAGCAACGGCTCTATCACCGCATCATTAAGCTGTTCGGAATCGACCATACCGTCCATATATAGAAGCGCACAGTCAAAGCATTCTTTTTGTCTAACCTTTAATTCTTTAACCCTTAAAACCGAATCCTTTCTAAAAATATCCTTAAAAAAGGCAATGTCCTTTTGCAATTTTCCCGAAAGAGTAACATTTTTATAATCAGCAGTTTGTCCCGACAATAGTATCACCCGAATTAGTATGTGGCAAAAGCCAAAAAAAATACTGTCCAAATTTCTTCGGACAGTATTTTTAAATCAATATTTTCTTTAATTCTTCTGTGTTTGCGGCAATATGGTCGGCCTTTGCATTTTTAAGTTCTTCCTCACTTCCGAAGCCGAATAAAACACCAATCGCTTCAATTTCGAAAGCGTGTGCGCCTATAATATCAAAGCTTCTGTCGCCTATCATAACAGCCTCTTTCGGACTTATATCACACTCTTTTAAAATATATTTGAGCACATCTTCCTTTTCCGAGCGTTTTTCGTCCATTGTAGCCCCGCCTACAAAATAGAAATACTTATTAATTTTAAAATATTCTAAAATTTGATTTGCAAATTTTTCGGGCTTCGAGGTTGCAAGTATTACCTTTTTGCCACTTTCCTGCAGCTCGGATAAGAGCTCTTTAATACCGTCATAAAGGCGGTTTTCAAAAATCCCCTTTTCTGTATAATATTCTCTGTAATACTCTACTGCTTTTTGAGCGTTAGCTTTTGAAAAAGCATAATATTTCATAAAAGCATCAATAAGCGGAGGCCCTATAAATTTATAAAGCTTACTTGTGTCCTGTTCGTCTATACCGAACTTTTTAAGTGCATATCTTACGGAATTGATTATACCGTCACTCGAATCGGTAATTGTGCCGTCTAAATCAAACAAAACATATTTAATATTTTTCATAACTAATTATTCTCCAAAAAAATTGAGAGGACTCTCGCCCTCTCAATATATCATTTCAAAGCTTATTTTTCAAGTCTGCTATGTTTATTCGACTTAGCTGCGTCTGCAACTATGGCAGCCAAAGGTATAAGCGCCATAACGTTAGGAATAACCATAAGATAGTTGAAGAAATCGGTGAGCTCCCAAACTAAATCGTTGGAAAGAAGTGTGCCTAAGAAAATAAACACAATAGCAATTGCAGAATATATAAAGGTAGCAACCTTATTATTCTTAAATAAGTACTGAACATTTATTTTACCAAAGAAGTTCCAGCCGATAATAGTTGAATATGCAAAGAATAACAAGCATATAGCAACGAAAATATTACCGATAGTAGCTCCCAATTCAGCACCAAAGACTATGCCGAAGGTTTTACCTACAGCCATCTGCATAGCGCTTGTTTTGGAAACGATAGCTGCCGCTCCCGAGGTTGCAACAGAATAAGCGTCGCCTTTGAGGTTTGCCAAAATACCGTCACCTGCATAGAGAGTAGAGATAACAACTAAAGCGGTCATTGTGAGAACGATAAAGGTGTCGATAAATACACCTATCATTGCAACCACACCCTGATCGTGAGGCTTTTCAACATTTGCCTGTGCATGAGCGTGAGGTGTAGAACCCATACCTGCTTCGTTAGAGAAAAGTCCGCGCTTCGCACCCTGACTGATTGCGGTTTTAAGAGCATATCCGATACCGCCGCCAATTAAAGCATCGGGAGTGAAAGCATACTTGAATATCAGACCAAAGGTTTCGGGAATATATTTGATTCTGATTATTAAAACAAAAAGTCCGCCAAGCAAGAAAACAACTGCCATTAAAGGTACTAATTTCTCGGTAACAGAAGCCAAACGGTTTATACCGCCGATAAAGATAAAAGCAGAAACTATTGCCAGAATAATACCAACTATCCAACCTTCAATTCCAAAAGCAGTGTTGCAGGATTCAGCAATAGAATTTGACTGTACCATTGAACCCATAAAGCCTAACGCCAAAATACTTGCAGTAGCAAAGAATACTGACAAGACTTTTCCAAAAGTACCTTTATATGCCTTTTTTATGTAATAAACAGGACCACCGTGAACCTCACCGTTTTTATCGGTTACCTTTGTGTCCTGAGCGAGAACTGCCTCGGCATAGATGGTAGCCATACCAAGAAAGGCTATAACCCACATCCAGAAAATAGCACCGGGGCCGCCAACTAAAATAGCACCCGAAGCACCTACGATATTACCTGTACCAACCTGTGCCGCAATAGCGGTAGCCAAAGCCTGAAACGAGGTAAGACCGCCTTCGCTTTTTCCGCCGAAAAGCTTTATTCCGCCGAATACTTGCTTCATACCTGTACCAAAATATCTCACCTGAACGAATTTGGTTTTAATAGTGAAGAAAAGGCCTGTACCTACTAAAAGGATTATGAGTATATAATCCGATAAATAGGCATTTACTGTCTGAACGATAGGCAGTAAAAAATCTGTTAATTGTTGCATTTTAAATTCCTCCAAAAAATTATACAAAACAAAAATATCCGAGCCGTAAAAACGGTTCGGACAATAAAAATACACACAAAAATATAAAATTTTTCTGCACTTTGTCCTTTTGCCTGAGAGATTAGCCTTAAGCCTTGCCCCTTCGGCACCCGTTTAAACGGACTTCTCCAAAGTTCTGTCCGCCGACAGTCGAAAACTCTTCTGCCGACATCTATCAGAATTAAATTAACGACAGTATATCACACAAACGTGAAAAATGCAACAACTTTTTTGAATTTCCAGAATTGCAAATTTTTAGGCACTTGCAAATATATTGGTTATATGTTAGAATAAATTCGATATATTAGAGTCCTGTCACACTAAAGGAGTGGTTAAATTGTCGTTGCACGAATCTGCAGAAATGTATCTTGAAACAATCTATGTTTTGTCGAAAAAAACGGGTTCGGTAAGAAGTATTGATGTAGCAGAATCTATGGGCTATTCTAAACCGAGTGTAAGCCGTGCGGTAGGTCTTTTGAAGGACGGCGGATATCTCACAATGGCGCAGGACGGTTATTTAACCCTAACAGTAAAAGGAAAAGAAACCGCTAAAAAGATTTTTGAAAGACACACTGTGCTTTCCGATTTTCTTGCTTTTATAGGTGTTGAGGGCGAGGTCGCTGTTAAAGATGCCTGTAAAATCGAACACGTTGTGAGCGATGAAACTATTAAGGCAATAAAAAATTTTCTGGAAAAATAAAAAATTCCAAAGTCTTTAAGGCTTTGGAATTTCTGTTTATACGGCGGATATTTTTGAATATGCCTGAGCAATATTCAGAATATGGTCGCCTATACGTTCAAAGTCGGTAAGCAGCTCTGAATAGAGAATACAGGCTTCTTCACTGCAATTACCCTCGCGCATACGTGCAAGATGCTTTTCGCGGTAGAGGTTGGTCATATCGTCGATTTTTTGTTCGGTCTTTACAATCTCGTTCATCCAGTCCTCAATATTTTCTGTTCTATTGATTGCGTGGTTGAGCGCATTTTCTATTATATCCCGCATTCCACTGAGCTCTTGCTTTGCCTCATCGGAAAAGGAAATATTTTTTTCACTTATTACATTATAATAACCTGCTATATTAGCGGCGTGGTCGCCGATGCGCTCGGCGTTGCCTGTTATCAGGAAGTATTGCTCAATATCTGCAACACTTTGCTTATCATTGTTGCGCACAAGTATTTTTGAAATATACTGCGATATTTCTTTGTTAAGGGCATCTATGGTTTGCTCATTTTTTTCAATACCTTCTAAGGTTTTGCCGTTGCCTGTTATTACAACATCGAAAGCCTGTTTTGTATTCTTGCCTGCAAGGTCTGTGATTCTCAATATTTCTTTTTTAAGAGAATCTATATGCGTGGCAATAGCACCCAACTGAAAGCCTTTTATGCGGAATTCTTCGCTAAGAGAGGGCAGCGAAGAAACACCGCTGTGACTTTCGGGTATATCGGGCAGGATTTTTTCTGCAAGTGAGGCAAGATAGGTGCCAAAGGGCAGAAGTAAAAGCGTAGTAGAAATATTGAACAGGGTGTGCATATTAGCTATTTGCTTAGAAATATTGTCGGGTGTAATGAGTGCAACCCAATCGGTAAGAGGAAGTGTGAGGCACAGAGCTGTAAAAACAACAGTTCCTAGTACATTAAATAATAGGTGTATAACGGTGGTACGCTTTGCACTGCGGTTAGTACCGATGGACGCTAAGACTGCGGTGATACATGTACCGATGTTTTGTCCGAAAAGGATAAATACCGAGCTTTCAAAGCCTATAAGCCCTGCTGCTGCCAATGCCTGAAGAATACCGATAGATGCGGAAGACGACTGTATTACAGCGGTGAAAAGCGCGCCTATAAGAATTGCTAGCAGGGGGTTTGAGAATTTAGTCATAAGCGATACAAAGGCTTCTGATTCTCTCAGCGGATACATTGATTCGCTCATAATGTTCATACCTATAAACAATATACCGAGTCCTGCCAGAATTTTGCCTATGTGATGCAGCTTCGGATTTTTAAAAAACACAAGCATTGCAACACCGATAAAGGCGATGAGCGGTGCTAAAAGTCCGACGTCAAGCGCGATTAACTGACCTGTTATGGTTGTACCTATGTTAGCACCCATAATCACCCACACAGCCTGACGCAAGGTCATTAACCCCGTGTTAACAAAGCCAACTACCATTACCGTGGTAGCCGAGGAGGACTGTATAACCGCAGTAATACCTGCGCCTACAAGCACTCCCAAAAATCTGTTTGATGTAAGCTTTTCCAAAATATTTTTCATTTTGTTTCCGGCGGCATCCTCCAAACCGTTGCTCATCATCTGCATTCCGTAAAGGAAAAGAGCAAGTCCGCCAAGTAGTCCTAAAATTTCAGTAATTCCCATTCGATTACCTCCTGATTGTTAATTTTTTCTTTTTGACCGTTGTCATTCTAACACTTGACTGTCCATAAGTAAAGTAGTATAATTTTATAAAGTTCATAACGATTTAATTATGAGGTGTGATATGACTGTCAGACATTTAAAGGTGTTTGTATGTGTGTGCAAGCATTCGAGTATAACTAAAGCGGCAGAGGAGCTGTTTGTGGCACAGCCCGCAATCAGTAATACTATTTCCGAAATTGAGAAGCATTATAATATTATTTTATTTAACAGAATAAATCAGCGATTACATATAACAGAAGAAGGCAAGCTTTTGCTTTTAAAGGCAAAGGAGGTTTTATCCGCCTTTGAGGAGTTTGAGCTACAGGCACAGAGTGTGTCAGTTCGTCCGCTTTTAAGGATCGGTTCTTCAATAACCATAGGTAAACAGCAAATGCCTAATCTTATAAAAATTCTTAAAGAAAATCATTCTGATATAAATGTTCAGATTTCGGTTAATCAAACGGCAGTTATTGAAGAAAAAATTGCCGACGGCAGTCTTGACTTTGCGTTTATACAGGGCAAGCCTTCAAATCAAAATATTAAATCAAAAATAGTAGCAAAAAACAGATTGATAGCAGTGTGCGGAGTGGACTTTAATATTCCGCAAAGCCTAACACTAAAGGAGCTCTGCCAATACGATTTGTTGCTTCGTGAGGACGGAAGTGTTTCGCGAGAATTTTTGACACAGGCGTGGATAGGACATAATATAAGCATTACACCTGTTATGGAATCGGTGAGTAATCAAGCGCTGATATCTGCGGCGAGAGAAAATCTTGGTGTTACAATTCTGCCCGAGGCACTGCTTTTGAGTCAGATTAAAAGGGGCAGGCTTAAAAAAATAGAAATAACCGATTGTGAATTTTCGCGAAATGTATATATTATTTACCACAAAAACAAAAGCTTTACAGGGGTTAAGAGGCAGGTATTCGATTTTTGCCACAAAAATTTTGACGGAGAAAACAATGAAGAATCAAAACAGAATTAAAACACTTGTCTTTGCCGCGCTTTTTACAGGCTTGACGGCGGTTATATCACAAATTTATATACCTTTTGGTGTGCCACTTACATTTCAGGTTTTTGGCATTGCTCTTTGCGGGTATACTTTAGGCGCCAAATGGGGAACTGCCTCGGTTGCGGTTTACATATTATTGGGCTGTTTAGGACTGCCTGTGTTTTCAGGCTTTAAGGGCGGATTCTCTGTGCTTTTTGAAATGACAGGCGGATTTATATTAGGCTTTTTACCGCTTGTGTTTTTTTGCGGGGCTGTTCGGAAAAAGAGAAAAGCGGTAAAATTCGCGGTGTCTTTTATAGGGCTGCTGATATGTCATTTGTGGGGCATAATTCAGTTTTCGCTGATTACTCAATCGGGTATGTTAGTTTCTTTGCTCACCGTTTCACTGCCATATATAGTCAAAGATATTTTGTTGGTAGTTACTGCCGATTTAATTTCAAAGAATATTAGGGAAAGGCTTTAAAGCCTTTCCTTTTTTTGTTCTAAATCGGACAACCGTTACATATCCTCAAATAGAGGTGAGAATGTGGAAAAGGTAATTAATTTTGATTCTGCACTTTACGGGGTGGGACAAAGAGTAAAAGGAATTTTAGATAATATTCCGCAAAAAATCAAGGCTAATACAGAAGAAATAAGATTAAGGGCAGGCTTGCCGTTAGCACTTACTGTGTCGGGAGATACGGTTTTTGTAAGAGAAAGCGGAGAAATTTGTTTTTTTATTACATCTGATTTATGCTTTGTATGCGAAGAGGATGTCGAAGAAAGCTTTTTGAATCTTACACAAAATTCGGTTTATGCTCACGAGGACGAGCTTAAAAACGGTTTCATAATAATGAAAAACGGTTGCCGTGCAGGTGTTTGCGGAAGCTTTTCAGGCGAGGGATTTTTGAGTGAGGTTACATCGGTTAATATAAGAATTGCGCATGAGGTTTTCGGCAGTGCAAACGAAATACTTAAAAGCTACGGCGGTGGCGGACTTTTGATTGCAGGACCTGCGGGCTGCGGAAAGACAACCGTTTTGAGAGATACTGTAAGGCAGCTATCCCTTGGCAGAAACGGAAAATTTCACAGAATTTGCGTTATAGACTCGCGCGGTGAAATTTCAGGCGCAATCGGCGGACGGGCTAATGATTTAGGTAAGTGTACAGATATTTTATACATAGACAATAAGGCAAAGGGCATAGAAATAGCGCTTAGAACAATGTTTCCCGAAATAATTGCATTTGATGAAATTGCAAACAGCGAGGAGTTAAAAAGGGTTAAGGAAAGCTTTTTTTCGGGTGTTGATATCATAACAACCGCGCATATCGGCAGTAAGGAAGAATTGCTTAAAAGAAATGTCACCGCCTCGCTTATTAAAGAGGGAATAGTGACTTCGGTGGTGCTACTGCCGCGAATACACGGGGGAAAGATAGAAATTATTCCTGCTTCGGAGTTGTGTTAAATGACAGTTTTTAAAATAATAGGTCTGCTGATATCTTTTTGTGTGCCTTCGCTTTACGGATTTCTGAAAGCCTACATTGTAGCAAAGCGCAGTCAAAAGCTTCAAAAATTTGTTGTGGCATTTTGCGAGCTTTCGGAATATGTGAGAATAGAAAATGCAGAAAAAAAGCGACTGTTTTCTAAGTGCTTTGACCGCGAGCTTATGGGTGAGGATTTTTGCCTTAACACAGAGTTTTTAAAGGCAGAGGATATAACACTTATAGAAGAATTCGTGAACGGTTTTGGAGTAAAGGATAAAAATTCTGAGTATGAGCGCACGAAATTCTATATCGGGCGGCTTCAAACAAACACCCATAACGCACAGAGTGACAAGGAAAAGCTTTGCAAGCTTTATTCCACCTTAGGAGTTCTTTTTGGTATCTCTTTATGCATATTTCTTATTTAGGTGATAACGATGGACGTTGATTTTATATTTAAAATAGCGGCGATAGGAATTATTGTTACCGTTCTTAATTTAGTGCTTGTGCGCTCAGGCAGAGAGGAGCAGGCACTGCTTACAACCCTTGCAGGCCTTGTGGTTGTGCTTTTAATGGTGGTTAATGCCGTCGCCGAGCTTTTCACAACGGTAAAGGGTCTTTTCGGGCTATGAGTGATACACTTTTCAAGGTTTTGAGCCTTTGTCTTATAACGGCGGTTTTGGCGGTAATTCTAAAGCAGAAAAGCAGTGAATATGCCTTTTTTCTATCGGTTGCGGCAGGGGTAGTAATCGGACTGTCATTGCTAAAGAGCCTATATGAACCCATAAAACAGATTTCACAAAGCCTGTCAGAATACGGCGTGGAATCAGGCGGCTTTAAGGTTGCGCTTAAAGCCGTGGGGATAGGATATATTACCTCTTTTGTGTCGAATGCCTGTAAGGACTGCGGTCAAGCCTCGTTGGCTCTTAAAGCAGAGCTTGCGGGCAAGTGTGCAATATTTCTGCTTTCGGTGCCGCTTATGATATCTGTTCTGGAAACGGCGGTTGGATTTATAAAATGATTAAGAAAATAACGGCAGTTTTAATGTTTATAATTTTGCTCTCCTTTCCTGTTTCGGCAGAGAGTAATGAGGTTTACAAGGAGCAGTTCGAGGCGGGTGTAGGGGATAAGCTTTATGACGGACTGCCAAGCGAAACGCGTGAATTTTTAGAAGAAAACGAGCTTAACCCCGAAGACAGTGAGTGGGTTTTCAAAATAAATGCACAGAACGTTTTTACACATATATTTTCGTTTTTCAAAGATGGTATTAAGACACCGCTCGTTTCCTGTCTTTCAATACTTGCAATAATACTAGTGAGTGCGGCGGTGGCATCAAACGAAATGGGCGGCGGAGTATCAAGGGTGACGCTTTATGCGACTGTTCTGTCGGCGGCGGCGGTAATTTGTGTACCTGTGTTTTCGGTAGTGACAGCAGCGGCAAACGCAATGCGGGGCTGTACGGTTTTTATGACCTCCTTTGTGCCCACATTCGCTGTGGTGGTGGCTTCAAGCGGCGGCGCGGCAACATCGGTTTCAATGAGCTCGTTATTGCTTGGTGCCACACAGGTTGTAAATTACATATCTAATTTTGTGGTAATGCCGCTAATGAGCGGATATTTAAGCATAAGCATTGCTTCAAGCGTGTCGCCTGTGATAGAAAAATCGGGTATAGCAGACGGAATAAAGAAATTGTCATTCTGGACGATGGCACTGCTTACAACCGTTTTCATAGGTATATTAAGTATTCAGACTGCGGTGGGGGCTTCTGCCGATACGCTTACTGTGAAAACGGCGAAATTTCTTATTGGCTCTTCGGTGCCTGTTGCAGGAACGGCTCTTGCCGAAGCACTGACTACCGTTACGGCTTCTGTGGGATTGCTTAAATCCTCAATAGGTATTTACGGTGTGGTTGCCTGTGTGGTTATGTTTTTACCTCTCTTAGCGGAGCTTTTTTTATGGCGTGTGGGACTTAATGTGACAGCTGCTGTGTCCGACCTTTTTTCAGTCGGTAAAATTTCCGCACTGCTCAGAAGTGTTGACGGTGTAATGGCGGTGCTTATGGGCATTATTTTGCTGACGCTTGCGATGTTTGTAATATCACTCGCGGTAGTAATAACGGCAGGTAAGGTGCAATGAATTATTTATCGTCGGCAATTTCGGCTTTTTGCGCATCATGTGTGTTTGTGGGAGCGCTTTATATGCTCTGCCCTGAGGGAAGTATATCGAAATCAGTAAAATACCTTCTGTCGCTTGTGTTCTTGGTAATGGTTGTGTCTGCGGCAGGAATGGGGGTTAAAAATTTGGATATTAATTTTGATTTTACACAACAGGCGGCGGTATCGACAGAGCAGCTTGAAGGGGTTAATATAAGACTCATTTTTGAGGAAACATTACGCCAAAACGGAATAAATTTTGAAGAAATTACCGTTTTTACGGATAAACTCGAAACAGGCGGCATAAGTATTACTAAGGTTATAATAAGGTCGGACTGTGAGAAAGAAAAAATATCTGCTGTTTTGTCAAATGTTGCAAATTCAATAGAGGTTGAAGTTATAAATGAATGAAATTGTTGAAAAATGCGTATCCCGTATCCGTTCGCCAAAGGTTTTGATTGCGGTGGGGTTAATCGGTATAGCTCTTATTTTTTTGTCGGGCTTAGGTAGTGATAAAGCAACAGAGCAAGGTAAAGCACAGCAAGAGTTTTCTGCCGAAGAATACTGCAGTGAATTGGAAGCTGCAATAGAAAAATTGGTAAATGAAATTACAGGCAGTAAAAATTCCTCTGTGATAATAACTCTTGAGAGCGGTATCAGGTATTCCTATGCTGACACAAGAGAGGAAAATTCTACCGACAAAACCGAAAACGAAGAAATATCTTCTCAGTCACAACTAAAATCAGGATACATAACGGTTAAAACCGCAGACGGCGGTGAGCAGGCTCTGCTTGTTACAGCCGAAATGCCGTCTATACGCGGAGTTGCCGTAGTATGCGACGGCGGCGACAATGAGCTTATAAATCTAAAAATTGAAAATGCCGTCACAGCGGCTCTTAATATAACATCAAAAAGAGTATATATTTGCGGGAGGAAAAATTGATGAAAAAAGGAAAAGTTTTCTCAAAAGGACAGGTGACGGTAGCAGTAATGTTGCTAAGTCTTGCGGCGGCGATATGGCTTAATGCCAAATATGTTCCGTCTTCTACAAAATATTTAGGCGAGGCTTCTTATGTGAATACAACTGCCGAAGAAGATAATGAAGCGGTGCAAACCTCCACAAAGGCTGAAACCGAAACCGATTACTTTACGACTGCCAAAAAAGAACGCGAGCAAAACCGAAAAGAAGCGGTTGAAACCGTTGAGGAGCTGCTTAACCATAAAAACCTTACTGCTGCCGATAAAAAGGCGGCACTCGAAAAGGCAGAGACTTTTGCAAAAAATATTGAAAAAGAGTCTAATGTGGAGGCTCTTTTAAAGGCAAAGGGCTTTGAGAAAAGTTTGGTTATAATAAGCGATAAGGGTATAAATGTGGTGGTAAAGTCAGAGGGGCTTACTTCACAGCAGACCTTGCAGATTCAGGATATAGTAACCGATGAAACCGATATAGCGCTCGAAAACATTAAAATTATTCCTGTTGCAAAATAAAAAAAGGTTGTGTTATTTGGAATTTGTGGTATAATATACATATAAATACTGCAACGGAGGTTATACCTTATGAATAATAATGCAACTAATCTTTCGGTTAACACCGAGGTTCTTGAAAAAATGGCGGAAATCGCCGCAAAGGAAATTGAGGGCGTGGCAGGTCTTTCTAAAAAAGCAATCGACCTTAAAAGTGCGGTCAAAACCAAGCAGGCATTTAAGGGTGTTAAGGTTGAAAATGTAAACGGTGCTATAAAAATCAATGTTTATATCTGCGTTGAGAAAAACGCTTCTGTAAAAGAGGTTGCCGAAAAGGTTCAGGCAAATGTCAAAGAAAAAATTCAGACAATGACTAACACTGCCGTTACAAAGGTAAACGTAACAGTTGCAGATGTTAAGTTTGACACGCAAGAAGAAACAGAAGAATAATTTTTATATATTTAATCCCCGACTCACAGTCGGGGATTATTTTTTTGATTGTACATATAATATGTACGAGGTGAAAAAAATTGAACAAAAAACGCAAAAAATTTGAAGAAAACAGTATTCTTCCGCTATCGGATATGCCCGAAACCGCCGAAGAAATGGTTAACCGATACGGCACCTACGAAATTCAAAGCACTGCCGCAACCGATAATCAATATCCTTGTATTGCTCAGGGGTTTAATAAAAAACAGATTAAGCACGACTGCGAAAATCCTCATAAATGATTGTTATTGCTTGACAAATTCTTCTAAAGGCTAT